>NZ_JRJY01000091.1:0-89480 GCF_000801015.1 Aeromonas sp. ZOR0001
GATTAGCCTTTCAACACGTAATTGGGACAGAGCCTATTTTTACGGGGGGAGTTGGGGAGAGGTAGGCGAGTGCCTGATGAGCCAGACTGAAAACTCACCACAATGTTGCCTTGTTCTGGCCTGCATTATACGCGTCAACCATAAACAAATGAGTCTATCCTCCAACTGCAAAGTGGGGCTTGTACAAAACTCACTCGCCATCATCTTGGTACCCAAGAATCACCCGGATGGCACGAAGAAGGGTTCACTTTACAAAGAGAACTCAGCTCAGGGATGACTCCTGTGCTCATAGCCGCTATTTCCATACCCATATCGCTACTACTTACCGACTTGCCTCTGTGGGCTGACAGACACCCGAAGTGTCAATTTCCCGGAATTAGCTCAAAATCACAAAATCAAAACAACGTTTCACTTTTAAATTGATGGCGTTTCCTTTTATTGGTATCGTGCGTTCCACAAAGTAAAGCGTAAGTACGCAGTCATTGATGCCGTAAAGGCCCTGAATTGAGGTTCATTATGCAAATTCGTCAAAGCATCCATAGCGACCATGCCAAGCAACTTGATACTCAGGGCCTGCGCCGTGAGTTTCTGGTTGAGGAGATCTTCACCCCGAACAAGCTGACCATGACCTACAGCCACATCGATCGCATCGTGTTCGGTGGCATGATGCCGGTTAACGGTCCGCTTGGCTTCTCAGACGAGCTAGGTAAGACCTTTGGTGTCAGCTATTTCCTCGAACGTCGCGAGCTTGGGCTTATCAACATCGGTGGCCCCGGTGTAGTTACTGTGGATGGAACCACCTTTGAAGTCGGTAATGCCGAAGCGCTTTACGTGGGACAGGGTGCCAGGGAGCTAAGTTTTGCCAGCGTCGATGCCTCGCAACCGGCCAAGTTTTACTACAACAGTGCTCCGGCCCACATGCATTTCCCGACCCGCAAAGTCACCAAGGAGCAGGCTTCCCCCAGCACCATCGGTGACGCGTCTACCAGCAACCGTCGCACCATCTACAAATACCTGGTGCCGGATGTACTGCCGACCTGTCAATTGGTAATGGGCATGACCAAGCTGGAGGAAGGTAGTTTGTGGAACACCATGCCTTGCCACACTCATGAGCGTCGTATGGAGGTCTACTTCTACTTCAACATGAAAGAGGATGCGGCTGTATTCCACATGATGGGCAAGCCTGACGAGACTCGCCATTTGCTGATCCACAACGAGCAGGCAGTGATCTCGCCAAGTTGGTCCATTCACTCCGGGGTAGGTACCCAGGCTTATACCTTTATCTGGGGCATGGTCGGCGAGAATCAGGTGTTCGGTGACATGGATCATGTTGCCATCGAGGATCTGCGTTAATTCCCTTTATGTCCGGGCCCGCTTCAGATGGCCGCATCACCACCATCAAGACTGTCACGCTGGGTGGCAGCAGAGGAAATAAGATGATTCTCAATGCATTCGATTTGAAGGGTAAGATTGCCATCGTGACCGGTTGCGATACCGGTCTGGGTCAGGGTATGGCGTTGGGCCTGGCTCAGGCAGGCTGTGACATCGTTGGTGTCAACATTGTCGAGCCTACCGATACCATTGCCAAGGTCGAGGCCATTGGCCGCCAGTTCCTTAGCCTCAAGGCCGATGTCAGCAAGGTGGATACCTTACCAGGACTGGTGGATCAGGCCGTCTCCCGGTTTGGTCGGGTCGACATCCTAGTCAACAACGCTGGCATCATTCGCCGCGAAGACGCCATCAACTTCAACGAGAAGGACTGGGATGATGTGATGAACATCAACATCAAGAGTGTCTTCTTCATGTCCCAGGCAGTCGCGAAGCAGTTTATCGCTCAGGGCCTGGGTGGCAAGATCATCAATATTGCCTCCATGCTCTCGTATCAGGGTGGGATCAGAGTGCCTTCCTACACAGCCTCCAAGAGCGGCGTGATGGGGATCACCCGCCTGCTGGCCAATGAATGGGCAAGCCAAGGTATCAACGTTAACGCCATTGCTCCCGGTTACATGGCCACCAACAATACGACAGCTCTGCGTGCAGATGAGGATCGCAATGCTGCCATTCTGGAACGGATCCCGGCCGGACGTTGGGGTGTACCCGATGACATGATGGGCCCGGCAGTCTTCCTTGCCTCTGCGGCTTCCGACTACATCAATGGCTACACAATCGCTGTGGATGGTGGCTGGTTGGCCCGCTGATCTCTTAAGATGCAACAAGGCGCCAATGGCGCCTTTTTTGTTCAATCCTGTTACGGAATTTACCCTATGCATCTTGATGCACCTTGGCTGGCCCAGCTCCTTGGGTTGCTGGCTTGCGCTATCGGTGCCACCGCTTTTTTGCAACACCAGGATCAGAAATTGCGGCGGCACCTGACCCTTAATGGGGTACTTTTGGCTCTGCATTTTATGATGCTCGGTGCGACGGTCGCCGCCATAAACTGCCTGCTGTGTGCAGTCCGCACGTGGGTTTCCGGGTACCACCGAACGTTAAGTGTCATGTGGAGCGTTATTGTGTTGGTTTGGGTGCTGGTGCTTCCTCAGCTGGAACACCCCATGCAATTGCTCACCCTGACGGGGACCACGTTGAGTACCTATGCCCTGTTCAGATTGGATGGACTACCACTGCGAGGGTGCATGCTGGTCAGCAGTCTCTGTTGGGTTGTACACAACCTCTGGGCTGGTTCGATTGGCGGGAGTCTGTTAGAGGGGATGTTCTTCGTCATCAATGGCTACACCATGGTTTCCCTCTACCGACACCAAGGTGTAGCGCCGCTCGGTCGGGTTCGATAACCGGGAGCATTGAGTGGATGCCTGACTGGTATCCACTCATATGATGAGGCTAAGTAAGGCGCTTACACTCTCAGTTTGAGGTAAAGGGATAGTCGTGATAGCCAAGCTCCGCCGAAATGCGGGCAGCAGCTTCATGTAGCAAACTAACAAGTTCGGCACGTTTGCTTTCTTCAAAACGGACTATCGGTAGTGACAAAGAGAGCCCGGTGATGATGCGCCCCATCCGGTTGTAGATAGGCACACCGAAGCAACGCAGCCCGTTCTCATTTTCTTCATTGTCTTCCGCATAGCCTTGCTCGCGCACCTGTGCCAGCTCCGCCAACAGGGCATCAACATTAGCCAGGGTATGCTCGGTGAAGCGCTCAAACGTTACTCCGGCCAACATGCTCCGCACCTCTTCTTCTGGTAGCCAAGCCATCATTACCTTGCCAAGTGCGGTGCTGTAGAGTGGGCAGCGGCGACCGATACGGGAGTACATACGCAGATTGTATTCGGAGTCGATCTTGTGCAGATAGACGACACTGTTTTCATCGAGTGCCCCTAGGTGCAGCGTTTCTTTGGTCAACTTACCCAACCGGTACATCTGGACATCAGCGATTTGGATCAAATCCTGGTGCTCCAGCGCTCTTCCACCCAGTTCGAAAAGCTTCAGACTAAGGGTGTACTTGTCAGTCTCCCCTTCCTGATTGACATAACCAAGCGTCTTCATTGTCTGCAAAAAACGATAAACAGTGCTTTTTGACATCATGATCCGCTGGGACAGCTCAGTCACTCCGATATCTTTTTGTTCACTCAAGGCCTGCAAGATACCGAACACTTTCAGTACTGACGAGACCGAATCCGGTGAGTTATCTACCGCTGACATCTATATCCCCTTATAAAATCTATCGTTTCATTATATTTGAAACAAGCGCGCAATCATAGCCAAGGTCGCAGCTACCTTACCTGATTACGGTATCAAACAGAACCATTTAAAACGCTTCTCACGCCGGGCATCCTCCTCAGGCTGAAGAACCTTTGCGTTCTGTCACAATTTAATGAAATGGCGTTTCAATTCATTTGATAGTTTTGTTTCATTAAATAGAATGGACCCATCATAAAAGTGGGAGGACATATGGCTATCAAGGTTGCCGTCATTGGCGAATGCATGATCGAGCTATCGGAGAGCAAGGTGAACATCGTCCGCCATTTCGGTGGAGATACGCTCAACACGGCTGTCTATCTGGCACGATCCAACACTGAGCTGGCCGTACACTATGTGACCGCAATGGGAACCGATGCCATCAGCAATACCATGTTGCAGCAGTGGCAACAGGAAGGTGTCCATACCGATCTGGTGCAGCGTTTTGCTCACAAATTGCCTGGTCTCTACCTCATTGAAACTGACGAGCACGGCGAGCGGACCTTCCATTACTGGCGCAGCGATGCGGCTGCCCGTTACTGGTTGCAAGGCGATGAAGCGGAGCATATCTGCCAGCAATTGCACGAGTTCGACTACATCTATTTGAGTGGTATCAGCCTAGCCATCCTGTCCCAAGCGGACAGGGAAACCCTGCTGCAACGTCTTGCCGAGTGTCGCGCTGCCGGGGTGAAGATCGCCTTTGACAACAACTATCGGCCACGCCTTTGGGAAAGCCGCGAAGCGGCACAGCAGGCCTATCACGCCATGCTGACGCTGACTGACCTTGCTTTCCTGACACTCGATGACGAATACGCCTTGTGGGGAGATAGCCAGGTTGAGCAGACGCTGGCGCGGACTCAGACCCTCGGAGTCAGTGAAATAGTTGTCAAACGCGGTGCAGATTCCTGCCTCATCGTGCAGGACGAACGGTGCAATGAAGTACCCGCCGTGTCACTGGCACAGACGCAGGTGATAGACACTACGGCGGCTGGTGACTCGTTCAGCGCAGGTTACCTTGCCAAACGACTGGCCAACGCCTCGGTAAACGACTCAGCACACTATGCCCATCGACTGGCGAGCACTGTTATTCAGCATCGCGGCGCCATCATCCCTTTGCTGGCGATGCCAGCCACCACCAATGCCAGTGAGGAATCCCATGTCAGTATTGCTTGAACAACTGTCCAGCCTGAAGATCATCCCCGTCATCGCTATCAAGAATGCTGATGATGCAGTGGCCCTTGGTCAGGCTTTGATGGACAACGGCATGCCGAGTGCGGAAATCACCTTCCGCACACCCGCTGCGGCCGATGCCATCCGTCAACTGCGAGCAGCCTTCCCCAACATGACCATCGGGGCGGGGACCGTGCTCACTACAGCCCAAGTGGATCAGGCTATAGAAGCAGGGGTGGATTTCATCGTCAGCCCAGGACTCAATCCACGGATCGTTCAGTATTGCCAGGCGCGAGGCGTGCCTATCATCCCTGGAGTCAATAATCCCAGCTTGGTTGAGCAAGCAATGGAGCTTGGCCTGCATACACTCAAGTTCTTCCCGGCAGAGGCTTCCGGCGGGCTGGCCATGCTCAAGGCACTAAGCGCCGTCTATCCCGTTACTTTTATGCCTACCGGCGGTATCAGCCCGAGTAATGTGAAGGATTATCTGGCCCAAGGGGCAGTGTTTGCCTGCGGCGGTACCTGGATGGTCCCAGCTGAGCTCATCGAGCGGCGGGAGTGGGACAAGATTGGCTCGCTTGCACGGGATGCCATGGCGGCACTTTAAACCTCATTCGGGCCTGGTGGCCGGGCCCATACCACAAATACGTAACGATAACTCCGATCTGACTCGCTCGATAGACGGGCTCGCCTGCCTGTAACGACGATCAAGACGGACAACGCGACAAGGAAATTCGGCTCATGATCATCGGTAATATAAATCAACTCGCAATGGCGATGTTACCCACTCCATTATTGCAGCTTTTACAAAGAGAAGAGTGCTCCCATCAGCATTTGCTGAGCCAGCAGGCTGGAAAATTCGACATAATCGAGAATGACGTTTTTTATCTTATTTCAAGCCCAACCACTGCTCCTGAAAACTGCTTGAAAAGTGAATTTCATGATCAGTTTATCGATATACAAATACTGTTGTGTGGTCAAGAGGTAATTGCTACCAGTGCAGCCATTACCTCTCCACATTCATATCAGGAAACCAAGCCTGACTTGATCTTCATTGACCAAGATGAAATTACCAATCGGATACTACTTGGAACGGGTGATTTTGCCATTTTTTATCCGGGTGAAGTTCATCGTCCGACTTGCCAAGTAAATACATCGAAAAAGATAAAAAAAGCCGTGTTCAAGGTCAGCAAAACGTGGTTGGCCAATCAATAAAACTATTAAAAATACAGAATTGAAACTTTTTATGTTATTTCTTTTTTCATTATTGAGGTCTATATGAAAATCAAACAGACGTTGGATAAAATTCCGGGGGGGATCATGCTGATCCCGCTGCTTCTGGGTGCAACTTTGAATACATTTGCTCCCGGTACCGCAGAGTACTATGGTGGCTTCACCAAAGGGATCATCACAGGAACAGTGCCAATTTTGGCTGTTTGGTTCTTCTGTATCGGCGCTTCCATCAATCTCAAAGCCACCGGCACCGTGATCCGTAAATCCGGTGTACTGGTTGTCACCAAAATTGCGGTGGCCTGGTTGGTCGCCATACTGGCATCCCACCTGTTGCCTGAGCACGGGATTGAAGCTGGCTTACTCGCAGGTCTTTCAACCTTGGCTCTCGTCTCGGCTATGGATATGACTAACGGCGGTCTTTATGCCAGCCTGATGAACCAGTACGGCACCAAGGAAGAGTCTGGCGCGTTTGTGCTGATGTCTGTAGAGTCAGGTCCGTTGATGACCATGGTTATTCTGGGTGCAACAGGGTTGGCATCATTCCAAGGTCACCACTTTGTCGGTGCGATTCTGCCTTTCCTAATAGGCTTTGCCCTCGGCAACTTGGACCCTGATTTGAAGGAGTTTTTCAGCAAGGCTACTGGCACCCTAATCCCCTTCTTCGGGTTTGCATTGGGCAATACCATCAACTTCTCAGTCATTATCGATACCGGCCTGCTTGGTATTCTGCTGGGATTGGCAGTGATCGTGGTCACCGGTATTCCGCTCATTTTTGCTGACAAGTGGTTGGCTGGTGGTAATGGCACAGCTGGAGTCGCTGCCTCTTCCACCGCCGGAGCTGCCGTCGCTAACCCGATGATCATCGCCCAGATGAACCCTGCGTTTGCACCTGTGGCTCAATCTGCAACCGCGCTGGTTGCAACCTGTGTGATCGTAACGGCTGTGTTAGTACCTATCCTTACTGCTATTTACAGTAAGAGGTTCGCGATTAAAGAAAATATTATGGTTGACTCGGTGCAAGCTACATCACGCAGTGCCTAACATGACCATTTAACTGTAGCAAGTTTATTACTTATATAATAAAGCCTCTGACATACATCATGTCCGGGGCTTTATTTATTTTCGAGATATAGCGAAGGTGTAGCACTATTGGGATCAGTTATTTAGCCTGAATAGTCATCGGAGAGCTCATGTCGGAGGATATGTTAGCCGCTGCAATGTCATCGCGTAGGAATGAGATTTTGAACAATAAATTAGCAATCAGTGAGCGATTAGTTTCATGATTGGATAGTTCATAATCTGACAGATTAAACCTTTTCGGTAAGGGTTGGAGTTTTGTTGTTCTTCTCGTCATGCGCAGATCTCACACTATCAGCTTAAGTGGAGGGCAGAGTCAGACGGGCAAGGCTTTCCCGCTTTTCTCTCCGTCGAGATAGACCCGGTGGGATTCGGTTTATTCTTTGACCAGCTTGAGCGCCTTAGTGCCGTTCGCCAGAGACAGGCTTCCTTGGCTGGCATTCTCTATGTGGTCACTCCACCAGCCCATCATGATCACCCGCTGCTCAAAGTAGTCAGAGCGGTTGTAGGCGCGACGGATTTCGTTCTCATCGGTGTGGGATAGTGCGGCCTCAATGGCGTCAGGGTTGAAGCCCTGTTCGTTGAGCGTGGTACTCCCCAGCGAGCGCAAACCATGAGCCACTAGTCGCCCGCCATAACCAAGCCGTTTTAAGGCCGCATTGGCACTTTGGTCGTTGATGTGACCAAGCGGATCGCGGCGGCCAGGGAACACAAAAGGACGGTGGCCGCTGATCGGCTTCATGCGCTCCAGCAGAGAGATAGCTTGCGGGGTCAGAGGAACCCGGTGGGGGCGATCCATCTTCATCCGCTCAGCAGGGATATTCCAGACTTTGGCGTCAAGGTCGATCTCATCCCAACGGGTACCGGCTGATTCGCCCGGGCGCACCAAGGTATGCAGGCTCCATTCAATTTGGCAGCGCGTGGTCGGGTCTAACCGACCATTGGCAATGTCAGCCATCAAAAGCGGTAACTCGTCCGGTTTGAGAGTCGGCATGTGCTTTTTGGCTGGCTTCTTGAAAACCTTGCATATCGCTGAGCAGGGATTGGCATCGAGCAGGCCGTGGTTAACGCTATAGTCGAGGACTTCGTTAATCCGCTGACAAAGGCGGCGTACAGTCTCATGTTTGCCAGCTGCCTCCAGAGGGCGCAGCATCTCGATGACTTTGGGAGCACGGATCTGGTCGATGGGCATAGAACCGATGAAGGGCAACACATACAGCTCAAGAGAGCGCCACGAATCTGCGGCATAGGCTTCAGTTACATCATGGCGTTTGGGATCCAGCCACTTAGATGCCATGTGTTCAAAGGTGTTGGTGCTGGCTTCTTCCATGGCTTTGACCATGGCGGCCTGTTCTTCTTTGTGGAGCTTGGGATCAATGCCTTGGGCCAGCAGGGCGCGAGCCTTTCGCCTTAGCGTCTTCGGATGGCTTGGCGTTTTTAACTTTTGGGTCGGTTAATCTGCAGTTACCTGTTTCGCGCCTCTTTTTCTCCACCGTGACCATAACGCTCCTTAGTACCATCGAATTGAGTACCACTAACCTTGTGGTACTAATTATAGTACTCGTGAAGCTGGTTTTAGGCGACCACTTCGACTTTGTCGGACAACAAAAAACCCGCAAGACGTTGAATCTTGCGGGTTTCTGTACTTCTTCGTTCCTTCTCGGAACAATATTTGGTGGAGCTGGGGGGATTTGAACCCCCGTCCAAAATTACTACATCCTTGGCACTACATGCTTAGTCACTCTTTACATTCGCCAACCCGCTGCGGAGAGACACGCCACGAATTGACTAGCTCGATTGGTTTTAATGCTTCCGCCCCGAGCAGGACTTCCACACGATCCTGTGAAGGATGACCTTCCGATTCCCTAGGACACAGGCAAGCTAGGGTAGAAGGGCTCTATGCAGGTTATTAAGCTGCTAGTGCGTAGTTTTCGTCGTTTGCGACTATTTTTTTGCGGTTTATTAACGAGGCCTACCGCACCTCGGCATGCACCTTGGGTTTCGTGAATCTTGTCGAATCCAGAATCAGCCCCAAGTTGTTAATTGCGATTGTACGCAAAAATGCTGTCATAGCAAGGCGTTGATACCCATTCCCTCTGGCAGCCAGTCTGTTTGCCGATTTATTGTACGCAGCTGAGCCTGAAGAGCCAGCTGCGCCGGGGGAAGGTGAACTGGCGTCCTGATCCTGGCAGTAGCGGGTTAGCCGCGATGCTTGTTCTTCATGATGCGGGCTTTTTCCCGATCCCACTCGCGGGCCTTGGTATCTTCGCGCTTGTCGTGCTCTTTCTTGCCCTTCACCAGGCCGATCTCGACCTTGACCCAGCACTGTTTCCAGTAGAGGGCGAGGGGAACTATGGTGTAGCCCTGACGGGCGATCAAGCTTTCGAGCTTGTCGAGTTCACGACGGCTCAGCAGCAGTTTGCGGGTGCGGGTCGGGTCACATACCACGTGGCTGGAGGCCGCTTGCAGTGGCAGGAAGCTGGAGCCGAACAGATAGGCCTCGCCATCGCGGAAGATGACATAGGCTTCGCTGATGTTAGCCTTGCCCGCCCGCAGGGATTTGACTTCCCACCCTTGCAGGGACAGACCCGCTTCGATCTTCTCTTCGATGAAGTATTCGTGGCGCGCGGTTCTGTTGAGTGCAATGGTGCTGGACCCGGCTTTGTTTTTACTGTTTTTTTTGCTCATGACGGGCGATTTCCGGCAATGACTAGGAGGCTCGTATTATACGTAGGCAGGGGCGGCTGTAAAACGCGCAGCAGGTCAAGTGGTGGCTTTCTGAGCGGTTTGGCTGAGGTTTTACCTCCACAACCCCAAACATGGTGATAAAATCGCGCCGATTGGATGAGGAAAAGCCATGCCCCGAATTACGCGCAGTGCCCTGGTGATGTTCAGTGCAGAACAGATGTTCAAGTTGGTTAACGATGTGGATGCCTATCCGCAGTTTTTGCCCGGCTGTGTCGGCAGCCGTGTCCACGAGGCTGGCGATGACTACATGATGGCGTCGGTCGATGTGGCCAAGGCGGGGATTGCCAAGACCTTTACCACCCGCAATCAGCTGGATGTGAACCGCCAGATCAGGATGGAGCTGGTGGATGGCCCGTTCCGCAAGTTGGCGGGCTGGTGGACTTTTACCCCGCTCGATGTGGATGCCTGCAAGGTGGAGTTCGATCTCGATTTCGAGTTTACCTCCAAGCTCATCGAGGTGGCTTTTGGTCAGGTATTCCGCGATCTGGTGAGCTCCATGGTCTCCGCCTTCTCCAACCGGGCGAAGGAGGTCTACGGTGTCTGACCAGCTCAATATCGAGGTTGTCTATGCCTTGCCGCAGCAGCAGACGGTGATTGCCCTGAGGGTGGCGCCCGAGACCTGCGTGCTGGCGGCCATCGAGCAGTCCGGCATCGTGCAAAAGCACCCCGAGATCGATCTGGCGGTCAACAAGTTCGGCATCTACAGCCGACCGGTGAAAGGGAGCGAACCGCTGCACGACGGCGATCGTATCGAGATCTACCGCCCGCTCATCGCCGATCCCCGCGAGATGCGCAAAAAGCGGGCCGAGAAGGCCAAAGAGGAGGGGCGAGCCGATAGCGTGACCGGTGGCCGCCCCGATGTGCATCGCAAGCTTCGCGAGTAGCGGTCAAGTTTTCTTGCAGAAAAAAGGCGCCGAGGCGCCTTTTTTTGATCCCGTTAGCCGGTGAGCTGGCCGAGGGGATATCAAGAGAGGGCTGCTTCTATCACACCCAGCCGGGCGCGGGCCCAGGCGGCCAGTAGCTCGACCCCGCTTTGCATCACCCGCTCATCGAAATCGAATTCGTTGTGATGGTGCGGCGCCGCCAGATCGGCCCCCAGAATGAGGTAAGCCGCTTCGCCCCCCTGCTTTTGCACCCGCTCCATCAAAAAACCGGCATCTTCGCTGGCGCCAAAGCGGCGAGTCTGGATGGTGGCGAGCCCCTGCTTGCGAGCCAGCGCCGCCAGCTCGGCCTGTAGCGCCGGGCTGTTGTCGAGCGCGATGGCCTCACCCTGCTTAATGATGCGGTAGGTGACGCCGTGGGCAAGGGCTGTGCCTTCGACGATGCGTTGCACCTGGCTGAACATGTAGTCGTTGAGGGCGCTGTCGGCGCCGCGGGTTTCACCGTGCAGTTCGGCATGGTCGGGAATGACGTTGCGCCCGCTGCCAGCGTGGAGTTGGCCGATGTTGATGCGGGTCATGCCGTCGCGGTGGCGCGGAATGCCGAGCATGGCGGTGGTGGCCATGCAGGCGGCAGCCAGCGCATTGCTGCCGGCATTGGGCTCGAGCCCGGCATGGGCGGCGGTGCCCATAAAGTGGACGTCGAACTTGGTTGAACAGAGGAACTCGGTGGGGTTGATCACCAGCTCGCCGCTGCCGGCGTGAATGCCGATATGGAGCGAAAGCAGGGCATTCACATCATCGAGGGCTCCACCTGAGGCTAGCGCCTTGCCACCGCGGCACCCCTCTTCAGCGGGTTGGAAGAAGAGCTTGATGCGCCCGCACAGCTCCTCTTTCATCGCCATCAGGCGGCTGGCCAGCCCCAGACCGATGGCGGTATGGCCATCGTGGGCGCAGGCGTGCATCCACCCCTTGTTGTGGGAAGCAAAGCCCTCCTGCTGCGGCAGGTGCTGCTCGGCGGCAGACTCCTCCACCTCCACGGCATCGATGTCGAAGCGAAAGGCCAGAGTCGGGCCGGGGCGGCCGGTATCCAGCTCTCCCATCAGCCCGGTCACGTCGCCAATGCGCTCCAGCCAGTCGGGATGGGCACCCTGACGGCGGGCGCGGGCCTTCTCGGCAGCCACATCGACATCGCGCCCCATCATCAGATTGCTGGCCAGCAGCTTGTCGCCAAGCACGATGTGATAGCCGAGTTCATTCAGATGGTGGGCAATCAGGCTGGTGGTACGAAACTCTTTCCAAGCCGCTTCCGGCAGGCGGTGCAGGTCGCGGCGCCACTGGATCAGGTGCTCAAGGGTCATCCTGGCTTCCTTTGTGATTCGGTTTGCCGGCTATTGTGCACTGTTTTGCGGGCGAGGACACGGGGAAGGGCGCTGGTCGGGGGAGCTGGTCAAGCTGTTGCAGCCATGAAATAAAAAACGCCTCCACAAGGGAGGCGTTATCAGATTGCCTTGATATCAGGCGGCGCGATGGTAAGCCGAGGCTTCAAACAGCTTCTTGTTGGCCACCAGATCGATGGGGTCAAAGTCATCGACGTTGATGGTGCGCAGGCGACTCACTTCGGCACGGCGCAGCAGCTCCGCTTCGCTCTGGCTCAGCACGCCAGCCGCGAGGCCGATGTCGGCCACCTTGTCCAGAGCCAGGAAGGGGCGCTTGACGCCGTCAGCTTTGCACACCTTGTCAAACAGCGGCTCGGCAGCCAGCACGTCATCGAGCGCCTGCTCCAGCAGACCGAAGGGGTTACCCTCTTCGCGGGTCAGGTACTGCCCCTTGGCTAGGCGGCTGCGGGTCTCGCTCGGGGTTTGCAACAGGCGGGCAACCTGGTTGTCCAGCTTGTCGCTCGGACGCTTCATGTCGCGACCCAGCGGCAACACCACGGCGCGCAGGGCAAGGCCAATCCAGCGGTTCGGGAAGTTGCGCAGCAACTCGTCGATCGCCTCTTGGGCCTTGAACAGGGCATCTTGCAGTGCCCAGTGCAGCAGCGGCAGGTCGGCCTGCTGGCGTCCCTCGTCTTGATAGCGCTTGAGGGCGCTGGAGGCCAGATAGAGCTGGCTCAGCACGTCGCCAAGGCGGGCGGAGACTCGCTCCTTGCGCTTGAGCTCACCACCCAGGGTTCCCATCGCCATGTCTGACAGGAAGGCCAGGTTGGCAGAGAGGCGGGAGAGCTTCTGGTAGTAGCCTTTGGTCTGGTCGCCATAAGGTGCCGCGGTAAAACGGGCGCCGGTCACACCCAGCCAGAAGCTGCGTACCATGTTGCTGATAGCAAAACCGACGTGGCTGAATACCGCTTTGTCGAAGTCCTTGAGGGCTTGCTCCTGATCCGGATGGCTGGCCGCCAGCATTTCCGGCAATACATACGGGTGGCAGCGGATGGCACCCTGACCGTAGATGATCATGCTGCGAGTCAGGATGTTAGCCCCTTCCACCGTCACGGCGATGGGGGCACCCTGATAGCCACGAGCCAGATAGTTGTTGGGGCCCATGCAGATGGCCTTGCCGCCGTGGATGTCCATGGCATCGATGATGCACTTCTGGGCGCGGTCGGTGAGGTGGTATTTGACGATGGCGGAGATGACCGAGGGTTTCTCGCCAAGGTCGATACCGGTCACGGTCAGGTTGGCTGCGGCGCCCATGATGTAGGCGTTGCCGCCGATGCGGGCCAGCGGCTCTTCAATCCCTTCCATTTTGCCGATGGGCAGCTTGAACTGGCGACGGATGCGGCTGTAGGCACCGCTCGCCAGGGCCAGCATCTTGACACCTCCGGTACTGTTGGAGGGCAGGGTGATGCCACGACCGACCGACAGACACTCGACCAGCATGCGCCAGCCCTGACCTGCCATGGCCGGGCCACCGATAATGAAGTCGAGCGGGACGAACACATCCTTGCCCTGGGTCGGACCGTTCTGGAACGGCACGTTGAGCGGGAAGTGGCGACGGCCGATGCCGACACCCTTGATGTGAGTAGGGATCAGGGCGCAGGTGATGCCGAGCTCTTCCTCGTTACCCAACAGGTGCTCGGGGTCACGCAGTTTGAAGGCGAGACCCAGGACGGTGGCGATAGGGGCGAGGGTGATGTAGCGCTTGTTCCAGGTGAGGCGCATACCGAGCATCTCTTTACCTTCCCACTCGCCCTTGCAGACGACACCAAAGTCGGGGATGGAGCCGGCGTCAGAACCCGCCTCCGGGCTGGTCAGGGCGAAGCAGGGGATCTCTTTGCCCACCGCCAGACGCGGCAGGTAGTAATCCTTCTGCTCGTCAGTGCCATAGTGCTGCAGCAGTTCGCCCGGGCCCAGCGAATTGGGCACGCCGACGGTGGAGGCGAGCACGGCGCTGGCGCCGCACAGCTTTTGCAGGACGCAGGACTGGGCGTATGCCGAGAATTCGAGGCCGCCATATTTCTTCTTGATGATCATGGCGAAGAACTTGTTGTCCTTCAGGTATTGCCACACCTCGGGGGAGAGATCCGCACGCTCGTGGGTCACTTCCCAGTCGCTCACCATGCGGCACACTTCCTCGACCGGACCATCCATAAAGGCCTGCTCTTCGGCAGAGAGGGTGCTGACCGGGATGGCGTGCAGCTTTTTCCAGTCCGGGTTGCCCGCGAACAGATCGGCTTCCCACCAGGTGGTGCCCGCTTCAATCGCCTCTTTCTCGGTGCGGGACATCTCCGGCATGATCGATTTGTAGATCTTGAACAGCGGCTTGGTTATTTGATTGCGGCGAAATTCCACCAGATTGAGCGGGATGGCGATCACCGCGAACAGCGCCCATACCAGCAAGGGCACATGACCATAGATAGCGCCAAGCACCAGGGCGGCGCCGGTGACCAGGGTGGAGATGAACAGGGATGCCCGGCGATAGGCCAGGGCTCCGATAACCAGGATCACCCCGAGCAGAGTGAGGGTCGTCGTCATTGCTTGCTCCTTGCGTGAAAGATTGCCAACGTGGCGTCACTGATCCAGAGGTCAGACCTGTTGGATATGGCCCCTGTTGTAATTCATACGCACAAAGTTATCAAGCTGTTTACATCTTCATTACCTTGCGACTGTGATCCCCGTAACGCTCGTGGCAACAGGGCTGTGTTGCAGGGGGGAGGGGGCGACTCCGGGATTGGCTTGTGCGAGAATAGCGGTGACTTACACGCACACTAAAAACAGTGGAAGAGACATCATGTACCAAGAATTGATCCGCAACGAACTGACTGAAGCTGCCAGCGTGCTGCAGGCTTTCCTGGCTGACGAGCAGAACCTGAAAAACATCGAAGCGGCTGCCAAGTTGCTGGCCGACTCCTTCAAGGAGGAGGGCAAGGTGCTCTCCTGCGGCAATGGCGGCTCTCACTGCGATGCCATGCACTTTGCCGAAGAGCTGACCGGTCGCTATCGCGAGAACCGCCCGGGTTACGCCGGCATCGCCATCTCCGATCCGAGCCACCTCTCCTGCGTCTCCAATGATTTTGGCTATGA
Source organism: Aeromonas sp. ZOR0001 (assembly GCF_000801015.1). Lineage (NCBI taxonomy): Bacteria > Pseudomonadati > Pseudomonadota > Gammaproteobacteria > Aeromonadales > Aeromonadaceae > Aeromonas > Aeromonas sp. ZOR0001. The sequence goes on from NZ_JRJY01000091.1 coordinate 15,320, forward strand.
CTACGTATTCTCCCGCTATGTGGAAGCGGTCGGCCGTCGTGGCGACGTGCTGCTCGGTATCTCCACCAGCGGCAACTCCGGCAATATCATCAAGGCAATCGAAGCTGCCCGCGCCAAGGGGATGAAAGTGATCGCCCTGACCGGCAAGGATGGCGGCAAGATGGCCGGTCTGGCCGACATCGAGATCCGCGTGCCGCACTTTGGCTATGCCGATCGCATTCAGGAAGTGCACATCAAGGTGATCCACATCCTGATCCAGCTGGTCGAAAAAGAGATGGCCAAGTAATCGGCAACTCGTCGATAAGGGAGCAGGGAAGAGCACCACTAATGTGCTTCTCTCTGCACCTCTAAATCCGGTTTTTGCTGGCCAGCCCCAGTGCTAAGCCAGTTGTTATGTAGTCAAGGAAGGGGGCATCCGGATATGTGCGAACTGCTCGGCATGAGTGCCAATGTGCCGACCGATATCTGTTTCAGTTTTACCGGCCTGATGCTGCGTGGCGGCAAGACCGGCCCCCACAAGGATGGCTGGGGCATTACCTTTTACGAAGGGAAGGGCTTTCGCACCTTCAAAGATCCCGAACCCAGCGCCCAGTCACCCATCGCCAGACTGGTACAGGCGCTGCCCATCAAGAGCTGCGCCGTCGTCAGCCATATCCGCCAGGCCAACCGTGGCTGCGTCTCGCTGGAAAATACCCACCCCTTTACCCGCGAGCTGTGGGGCCGTTACTGGACTTTTGCCCACAATGGCCAGCTCACCGGCTACAAGAAGTTGCCAACCGGGCGACATCGACCGGTTGGAGACACCGACAGCGAACACGCTTTCTGCTGGCTGCTCGACCGGTTGGAGCAGAAGTACCCCAAGCGTCCCGCCAACTTTCCCGCCATGTTTCGCTATATGGCCACCTTGTGTGATGAGCTCAGGGGGTTGGGGGTGTTCAACATGCTGCTCTCGGACGGGGAGTATGTGATGACCTACTGCAGCAACAACCTGCACTGGCTGACTCGCTGTGCGCCGTTTGGCGAGGCGAGCCTGCTAGATGAGGAGGTGGTGATCGACTTTCAAAGGGAGACCACCCCCAACGATGTGGTGACCCTGATCACCACCCGTCCGCTGACCGGCAATGAGAATTGGGTCAAAATGGCGCCCGGCGAATTCAATCTGTTTCGCATGGGGGAGCGGGTGGCGACCAACCAGGTCGCGCTTGAGCAAGATAAAAAAATACCAGGGTAGATACCTACCCTGGTTCTTCGCAGCAGCCATAAAAGGCAAAAGGGATGAGAGGTGTTGCTGAGCATCATCACTCTGACGGCATTAATTGTTGATCAATTGTTAATTTATGACAATAAAATTGTTGTCTTGACGGGCGTTTCAGCATCGCTATTTCGATACCGATCACATTTTTTGCCACTTTATTCCCTGAGCCATCCAATCGGGTGCTTCATCACTGCCTGGCCGTGAGCCACGACATCGAAAACTATCTATAGTATGGTCTGTTTGAATACTGTTCAGGAGGAGCCTCGCATGGAGTGGGTGGATCGCAAGGTGTTGCAGCAGCTGGCAGAGGATATCGGTCCGGATATGCTGCCCGTGGTCATCGCAGTCTTTATTGAAGAGGTGGGCGAGCAGCTGAGTCAGCTCAGACCCCTCTATGAACAGGGAGAGTGGGAGGCGCTGGCTCGGGTGGCGCACAGCATGAAATCATCCTGTGGCAGCTATGGCGCCATACCGAGTTATCAGCAGGTGATGGCGCTGGAGATGGCCAGCAAGCAGGCCGATGTGGCCGAGGCAGAGCGCCAATTGCAACTGCTGGAGGCCTCCTTGCCTCAGGTGCTCGCGTTTCTTGCCGATTATCAGTAACGGCGCCATGCAGGGATGCCGGGGCGCCGTGACCGTTGCCTAACGCTGGTTGAGCAGTTGCTGGATGATCCGGTCCAGCGCCAGTTTCAGCTTCAACCGATCGTGTCGATGGGGCAGCTCAAGCTCGCCCAGCTCGGCTTCGATCACACGCCCTTGCCAGTCCCCCGCATCACCCGCGCCCTGTGGGGCCAGGATGGCATCCAGCCGACCCTGACCGACCCGGGATTCCAGCCAGCGACATTGACTCATCAGATCCAGCTGACTGGCAGGGCCGTTCTCCGCCACCAGATTGCAGACGAAAACCAGCATGGCGCTGCTCTCGTTGATGGCCTGGGCGATCTCGGCCAGCAGCAGTGGCGGCATGATGGAGGTGAGAAAACTGCCCGGCCCCAGAATGATCATGTCCGCCTGCTGCAATGCCAGCACCGCTTCCCGGGTCGCTTGCACTTCCGGCATCAGGCCGAGGGAGAGGGGCGGTGTTGCCAGTTGATCGATGGATACCTCTCCCAGGATCTGGGTGCCACACTCCATATGGGCGCAGAGATCGGTGGGAAATTCAGACATGGGTAGCAATTGTGACTCGATTTTGAGCATGTCACTGATCAGCTTGATAGCATCAAGAGGACGGACACAGAGATTATCGAGCGCCAGCAGCATCAAGTTGCCAAGGTTGTGGCCCGCCAGCTCGCCTTTGCCGGCGAAGCGGTACTCGAACAACAGGCTGCCGATGCTGGGATCGGTCACCAGCTGGTTCAGGCAGTTGCGCAGATCGCCCCAGGCGATGCACTCCTGACTCTTGCGCAGGCGTCCGGTCGAGCCGCCATCATCTGTGGTGGCGACGATGCCGGTGAGCCGTTGACCGAGAAACGAGAGGGACGAAAGCACTCGTCCCATGCCATGGCCACCACCGATGGCAACGACCCGATCGAAGTCATTGATGTTTTTTTGCCACATATGGGCGTCCTGTTATTGGTCTCAGTTGACCGCTATGTTAGCAAGCGAAGCGAGATAATTGTTTGATAAAGGTATGATTTTTGCTTGAGGCAGCCATTCGATAAAACAAGGAGATGGTGTTGAAATTTCTGACCGTTCACTCCCTCGCCCAGAATTCATCGCTGGCGGCCCAAGATATCTGCGCGCAGCTGCGCCACCATGCCGATCAGGCCCCCTCCCTGCTGTTACTCTATTTTACCCAAGCCCATGAGGGGGCGATACTGCGCGACGTGCTCAAACGCCAGTTCCCGACGACCCGCCTGCTTGGGTGCAGCTCTTGCGGTGGTGTCATGACCGAGATGGGACACCACGCCCGAGACGGATATGGGCTGGCCGTTGCTGCTCTGTACGATGAGAAAGGGGCATTCGGGGTAGCTGGTGCCAGCGGTGACGGGGTGGATGTGCGGCAGTTGCTGCGCCGAGCCATGAGCGACTGTGGTCGGCCGGGCGAGCTGCCCCAGCTGATCCTGTTTCATGCCAGTCCCGGTAAGGAAGAGGGGCTGCTGGCCGGTATCGAGGCCGAACTCGGTGCCTCGGTGCCGGTGGTCGGTGGATCTGCGGCTGATAGCAGCGTCAGCGGTGACTGGCAACTCTGCTGGGATGAGGCGGTGGCCCAGGATGGCATCGGTCTGGCGGTGCTCTATCCTGATTGCCAGCTGGCCTTTCAGTTTCATTCGGGCTATGTGCCTGCCGAATTCAGCGGCGAGATCACCACCTGCAACGGGCGGGAGGTACTCACCATCGATCACCAGCCTGCCGCCGAGGTCTATGCCCGCTGGTGCGGGCGCGAGCAGCCCTGGCCGGTAGGGGCGATTTTGCGCGAGACCACGCTCACCCCGCTGGCTCGTCAGGTGGGTGCACTGGATGGCATTCCTTACTACAAACTCTCCCATCCCGAAGCGGTGACCGAACAGGGCGGGCTGCGGCTCTTTACCGATGTGGTGCAAGGGGAGCGTCTGTTGTTGATGTACAGCAGTCAGGAAGGGTTGTTGCAGCGCAGCCTCAATGCCATGCGCGTTGAGCCAGGGTATGGGGTCGACGTGGAATTGCAGCCTATCGGTGCTCTCATCATCTTTTGTGCTGGTTGCCGTTTGGCGCTAGGTGATATGTTGTGCCAATTTGTCGAGCAGAGCCAGGCTCGCCTCGGCAAGATCCCCTTTATCACCCCCTTTACCTTCGGCGAGCAGGGGCGGCTGCCCAATGGCGAGCTGGCCCACGGCAACCTGATGGTATCGAGCGTGATTTTCCTGACCCGTTGAGTCGGCAGAACATAACAGAGCAGGCAACAAGATGATTGGCAACAGTGAACTGGAAGCCCTCGGCGACAAATTGCAGACCACGCTGGTCGACCTTATGCGTTGCCGCGAGCGCGAGGCCAAGTATCGTCACGAGTCCCAGACTCTGCTGGGGGGGGTTGCCACCCTCGCCGATGCCAAGACGCTGGAGCAGGTGCTGGAGAGCCTTATCCAGGTGCTCAAACCCTTTATCGGCTTTGATCACGCGGATGTAGTGGCCTGGGAAGGGGAGCAGGGGAGTACCCACCTCAGTACCGAGCCGATGCTATCAGCCCGCAGCTGGCGCATGACCTCGGCATTTGCCCGCGCCATCTCGGGTGAAACCCTGGTGATTTACGATCCCGCCCAGCTGCCCGAGCTGGCGCCGCTGGCGAGCGAGTCGGGCTGGGCCAGCGTGATGTTGACCGGGCTGCAGGCCCCCGGTTTTACCGCCACCCTCATCTGCCGCCACGCTCGGGCGGGCACCTTCGATCTCACCAGCAAGGCCGCCATGGAGCGTTGCCGTCCTCTTATCGCCCAGGCGCTGGTCAACATCACCTATCGGGCCCGCTTGCAGGAGCAGGTCGCGGTAAAAACCGAGGCGCTGCAGGCCAGCGAACGCCGTTTTCGCAGCTTCGCCGCCATGGCTTCGGACTGGTTCTGGGAGACCGATGCCGAGCATCGCCTCAGGTACGCCTCTGAGCCGGGTTATCTGGATGAGATGACCCCGCAGGCGACCCGGCCGACCCTCTATGACTACGTCTGCAACAAGCAAAGCTGCGATGCCCAGAAATACCTACAGCTTTTGGAGCTGCGCCAGCCGGTGCGAGGGGTGCGGATGCAGGTTGCGCTGCAACACGGCCCCTGCTGGATGGAGGTGAGCGCCGAGCCCTGTTTTGACCATGATGGCCTGTTTATTGGTTATCGCGGCACTGCCCGGGATATCAGCAACCAGATCCGTAGGGAAGAGGAGCTGGCGCGGGCACGGGATGAGGCCGAAGCGGCCAACCGTGCCAAGTCCCAGTTTCTGGCCATGATGACCCACGAGATCCGCTCGCCCATGAATGCGGTGTTGGGGATGCTCGATCTGGTGCAGCATGCCGAGCTGGCGCCGGAGCAACAGAGCCTGCTGCGCCATGCCACCCACTCGGCCAGATTGCTGCAAACCATCATCGACGACGTGCTCGATTTTTCGAAAATCGAGTCGCAAACCCTGGTGTTTCACTGCGAGACCCTGCAACCCGTCCAGCTTTGCCAATCCCTGGTCGAGCCGCTGCAAGCTCGCGCGACCGCCAAGGGGATCGCGCTGGTTTATCGGGTCGATGAGTCTGTGCCCCAGGAGTTGCAGGGGGACCCGATGCGTCTGTCGCAGGTGATGGGCAATCTGCTGGACAACGCCCTCAAATTTACCGAGCAGGGGCAGGTGACACTGCACCTGGGTTGGCAGGATGAGAAGCTGCTGATCTCGGTCTCCGACACCGGGATCGGGATCGCCGATGCGGATCAGGCGCTGCTGTTTGAACCCTTCTCCCAGGTCGACAACTCGGCCACCCGGCGTTTTTCCGGTACCGGCCTCGGTCTTGCCATCAGCAAGCGTCTGGTGACGCTTATGGGGGGAGAGATCCACCTGAAGAGCGAGCCGGGCAAGGGAAGCTGTTTCTGGTTCGAACTGCCCGGCATGGCGCTGCCTTGCCATAGCCAGCCGCAGCGGGAGGAGGGGGCTTCGGCACTGCTGCCACTGGATGTGCTGGTGGTGGAGGACAGCCCGGTGAACCAGTTGGTGGTGTCGCTGATGCTGCAAAAACTGGTGGGCAAGGTTCGGCTGGCTGCCAATGGTCTGGAAGCGCTGGCGCAGGTGGATGAGCAGATCCCGGATCTGATCCTGATGGATATGCGGATGCCCCTGATGGACGGACTGGAAGCCACCCGGCGCTTGCGGGAGCTGGGATGTACTATGCCTATCGTCGCCCTGACGGCCAATGCGATGGCGGAGGACAAGGCGTGCTGTCTGGCGCAGGGGATGGATGACTTTCTCGCCAAGCCCATCACCTTGTCACGGCTGAGAGAGTGTTTGCTGCGTCATTTTGGTCAGCGGTTGCCGACGCGCGGATAAAAAAAATGGTCAACTTTGTGGGTTGACCAGTTCTTCAGCAAATACTGAAGAGAGCACGGGATAAATCGGGTTGTATCAATCTATATGAAAAATCTGTGCCAACTTTTTTGGGACTCTTTTGTGTTCAATTTTGGCCGTTTAGCGCAGCGGCTCTCTCTTGTTATGGCGTTTTGCGTTCCTACTTACTCGCAAAATGCGAATTTCACATTTTCATTGTTGGAATAATTGCATTTTGCAACGCTGTTTTTGTCATTGTGAAATCAGGCGATGCAGGAATTTACGGGCTGCTTCGCTGTTTTGTTTGGCAATCAGCATCTGCTTTTCATAAATCGGCATCGGCAATATCTCGAGCCAGCGCTGGCAGAGCCAGGCGGCATCTTCAAAACGCTTGTCCGGATAGAGCTCATCAAGCTCCGGATACTGCTCGAACACTTCCCGCAGGCGATTGACCAGCAGCTTGTCGTTGAAATCTGAGTGGGTGCTCGGCCAGTTGGGCAGCATCTCCACCTTGGCCCGGCGCAGGCCCATCTCGTCTGTTTCCATCTCGTGGATACAGAAGCGCTCCAGTCCCAGCACCGTCACCCCCAGCAGGCCATCATTGAGGGTGTAGAAGTCGGTCACCTTGACCCGGGTGCCCACCGGCAGAATGCGGCCGGATTGTCCCGAGGTGGTCGACTCTTCCATCACGATGCCAAAGCCCTGATCGTTGATGAATGACTCCTTGAGCATCTGCAGGTGGCGTGGCTCGAACAGACGCAGAGGAAGCTTGCCGCCCGGCAGTATGTGGGAAGGCAAGGGGAACAGTGCCAAAGGTTGTAGTTTCATGTTCCATCCTCCATTGAGTAGTTGCTGAATATGACAATGCAGCGACTGTGCCAGAGAATGAAAAAAGCCACCGGAGGGTGGCTTTTCGGGCGGTTGAGGGCGCTTAGTTGCGCTGCTCCAGATACATGACAGCCGCTTCCACGCGGCTTTGCGCCTCGAGTTTCTTCAGCAGGCTCTTCACGTGAACCTTGACCGTTCCCTCGGAGATATGGAGTACCGAGGCGACCTGTTTGTTGGAGAGGCCTTTTGCAATTTCGCGCAGGATTTGCATTTCGCGACGCGTTAAGCTTTGCAGCTTCTGCTGCAGGTGATCCAGCTCGTAGATGTTTTCGAGATAGGGGCGCAGCGGTTCGCTCAGGATCTGCTTGCCGGTCATCACGTCGGCCAGCTGGGCCAGCAGCAGATCAGGCTCGGTATCCTTGAGCAGGTAGCCGTCGGCACCCGCCTTGAGCAAAGCAACCACATCCTGACGGGCATCGGAGACGGTGAGGATCACCACCCGGGAGGTGATCTCTTCGGCCCGCAGCGCCTTGAGGGTATCGAGGCCGGAGAGCCCCTTCATGTTGAGGTCGAGCAGGATCAGGTCCGGCTCGGACTCTTTGGCCAGCGCCACGGCATCTGTGCCGTTGGAGGCTTCACCGGTCACCTCCATGTTCTCTTCCAGAGCCAGCAACTGCACAATCCCTTTGCGCATGAGGGGATGGTCATCTACGACCAGAACTGTGTATTTCATCTCGTCCATCAGGCGTCTCTCGCTAGACTGGTGGGAAAGGTCAGATGCACGCAGGTGCCTTGTGGTTGCTGCTCGTTGATGGTCAGCAGACCGTGCAGTTTGCTGGCGCGCTCGTTCATGATGCTCAAACCGTAATGGTTGATCGCCGAGCTGGCGAGTCCGATCCCGACACCGTCATCTGAAATTTGAACCTCGATGTTACCACTGGCGAGGGTCTCACAGCTAACATCAATCACTTGCGCGTTGGCATGTTTGATGGCATTGAGCACTGCCTCACGGATCAGCTGCAAAATGTGGATATGCTGGCCCGCCTCCAGATCGTTGTCGGCCAGTCCGTAATGGAACCGGATTTCGGCCTGGGTCTGGGGTTGCAGCTGATCGAGCATCACCCGGATAGCTTCCCCCAGATTGGCATCGCCAATGGTGAGACGGAAGGTACCGAGCAGTTCGCGCAACTGGGTATAGGCATTGCTAAGCCCCTCGTCGATCTGCTGCATCGCCTCCTGCGCCTTGTCATGTTGCCCCTTGGCGTAAGAGCGCTTGAGCAGGGTGGACTGGATCTTGAGGTAGGAGAGGGCCTGCGCCAGCGAGTCGTGCAGCTCCCGGGCGATCACCGCCCGCTCCTCCATCAGCAGCAGTCGCTGCTGTTGCAGCAGGGTCTGGTCTTTGTGCAGCACTTGAGCCAGCAGCATGGTGAAATTCTTGATCAACCGCTCATCGATGGGGTGTTGGCTGATGATGTCGAGGCGGCCGAACTCCTGCTCATCCATCTGCAGATAAAAGCTGGCGACCGCATCGAGATCGCCGGGCCAGCCGGTGCGCCCCGAGATGTAGACCGGCATGGCGTTGTGCTCGAAGCGGGTCAGCCGGATGTGGTCGATATGCTGGTGGGCGGCGGCGCGGTCCAGCAGTTTGATAAGGGTACGGGTGCTGAGCGGGGCAGCGTGCAGCTTCTGGGCGGTCGAGTAGAGAAACGAGAGTGTGTCGTTGGCCTGTTGCAGCTTGGCGGTTTTCTCTTCCACCTTGTTCTCAAGCTCCCGATAGAGCTTGCCCAGCTCGTCTGCCATGGTGACGAAGGCGCGCGACAGCTCCCCCAGCTCGTTTTCGCCGTGGGCGGGCAGTTTAAGATCGAAATCCTGCCGCTGGATCTGGCGGGCGCAGTAGACCAGCTGGTTGAGGGGGGCGACCACCTGCTGGCGGGTGAAGCGCACCGTGAACCAGGCGATGGTGATGATGGCCAGCAGGCCGAGCCCCTCTGCTAGTGCCAGCATCCGCACCTTGAATTCCACGTGGTACTGCATCTGATTGACGAAATTGTCGATGGCCGCCACAAACTGCTCGGTGTTATCGGTGTACCGTCTGGGGGTGCGATCCTCGATGTGCTGGCGCATTACCTGCCACTGGCCGAGCACCTCGCCATAGGTGCGACGCAGGGAGGCAGGAGTGATCCAGCGCTGGGTCTCCTGCAGCTCTTCGGCGTGCAGGGTCTCTTCAAACTGGGAGAGGCGCCCCAGCACGCTGTCGCCCCGCTCGATTTCGTAGGCCATCCGGTAGGCCTGCATCCGCAGCGAACCGGAGAGGTTGATCGCCTTGGCATCGGGTACCGAGTAGAAGAGGGTAACCATGGCGACCAGCGCGATCAGGCTGGCCATAAAGAGGATCAATACCATGGCGCGCCCGATGGCACTGCTGACCGAATGGACCCTGAACCGTTTTCCCATACTGATGCGCACCTCTGAATAGTGATAAGGACCCCGCAAGATGCGTGGGAGTGTACTCCAACTTGTGTTAGCATCGAAAAACTAGATGAACTCCGAGCGGTTTTGCCTAAGTCCTAGCGATAGGGGGAAACCAGCCGTCAGCCGACGTTCGAGCTGTAAGGGTCAGGAAAGAAATGCCCTGGCCTCCCGTATTTGGAAAGGTGTTTATGTTGCCACTTGAAGATGGTTTTTCCCGTCGTTTTTACTATTTGCGTCTGTCGGTGACCGATGTGTGCAATTTCCGTTGCACCTATTGCCTGCCTGACGGCTATCGTCCCCCCGAAGGTCACAAAGCGGGGCGTCAACCCTTTCTCTCGATTGACGAGATCCGCCGCGTGGTCAGCGGTTTTGCCGCCATGGGCACCCGCAAGGTGCGCATCACGGGGGGCGAGCCCTCCCTGCGCCGCGATTTCACCGAGATCGTCAAGGTGATTGCCACCACCCCGGGCATCGAGAAGGTCGCCATGACCACCAACGGCTATCGCCTCAAGGAGCGGGCTCAGGAGTGGTTTGATGCCGGACTCAACGCGCTGAATGTCAGTGTCGACAGTCTCGACCCGCGCCAGTTTCACCAGATCACTGGCGAGAACAAGCTGGCCGAAGTGATGGAGGGGATCGAAGCAGCACTGGCCGCCGGTTTCAAATCGGTGAAGATCAATGCGGTGCTGCTCAAGGGGCTCAACGACTACCAGCTTGATGCCTTTCTGGGCTGGATCAGGCACAAGCCCATCGAGCTGCGCTTTATCGAGCTGATGCAGACCGGCGAGATGGATACCCTGTTTCGTGACCACCATGTCAGCGGCGAGCAGATCAAACAGCGCTTGCTGGAGAGCGGCTGGGTGCAGCAGTTGCGGGGCACGGATGACGGTCCGGCGCAGGTCTTTATGCACCCCGATTCGCAAGGTGGGGTGGGGCTCATCATGCCCTACAGCAAGGATTTCTGTGCCGGTTGCAACCGGCTGCGGGTCTCCTCGCTGGGGAAGCTGCATCTGTGCCTGTTTGGTGACAACGGCATCGACCTGCGGGATCTGCTCGGCGCAGATGCACAATCCGATGAGCTGCAACAGCGCATTCGCGCGGCACTGGCGGGCAAGAGTGCTACCCATCGTCTCCATGAGGGCAATGCCGGTATCACCCCTCATCTCGCCTCGATCGGCGGATAACCGCAAAAAATCGCCAACGATTAAATAGCAATCCTCACATGGAGGTATTTTAACCGATACCTCCATTTTTATTGCGCTGCAAGGCTTTGATCTGGCGCAAGAATCCCCCCTGTTTATCTCCCTGGTGGTATATCCCTTACCTTGTCAGGGCCGCAATATACACCCACTCTTATAATTGGTATCAAGAATGCCAATCATGGACTCGCACTGTCCCCTTTTTCACCAGAACAGGAGTCAACATGCCGGATGAGATCGATCTTGCCCGCCGCGGCCTGTTCCGGGGGCGGCTGAGAACTGCCGAACCGCCGGTGCAGTTGCCCTGGTCAGTCAACTGGTCGGCATTTGTCACCGACTGCACCCGCTGCGGGGAGTGTCTGGCGGCCTGTCCGGAGCAGATCCTGGTGAATGGCGAGGGCGGTTTTCCGGTGGTCGATTTCCAGCGTGGCGAATGCACCTTCTGCACTGAGTGCGTCACGGTCTGCAAGGCGCCTGTGTTTCGCCCGACCAGCGAGTCCCCCTGGCACTACAAGGCCCATATCGAGGCCAACTGTCTGGCCAATGGTCAGGTGTTCTGCCAGCGCTGTCAGGACAGCTGCGAGCCCAATGCCATTCGTTTTATTCCGGTGTTGGGGCGTGTGCCCACCCCGACGGTCGAGCCGGATCGCTGTAATGGCTGCGGCGCCTGTGTGCAGGATTGTCCGGTTGGCAGCATCAAGGTCGACGGGCGAGCCGCCCCATCCGGTGGTGCGAGCCAGCCCACCCTCAAGCAGGAGTCAGAATGAGTCAGAAGCCGTGTGACACAGAAGCCACAATGGATCAGGAGTTCCATGTATCGAGTCTGGTGGTGCTGACCCAGCCCCCTTTGCGCCATCAGCTCGCCGAGCAGATTGGCGCCCTTGAAGGGGCCGAGATCCACGCCGTCAGTGACGAGGGCAAGCTGGTCGTGACCCTGGAAGGTCCGAGCCAGCGGCCGATCATGGCGGCCATTGATGCGATACAGGCGATGCCGGGCGTGCTCTCAGCCGCCCTGATTTACCACCAGTTCGATGAACTGGGCGGTCACTGAAAAGAGTGATGGGATGCCGGGCGTGCCCTCTGCCGCTGATGGCTGGCTCCCGTTCGACAGATTCGACAACTATTACGCGATAAGCAATGTGAGGATATGCCATGAAGCTGAGTCGACGCGACTTTATGAAGGCCAACGCGGTGGCAGCTGCCGCAGCCGTGGCCGGTGTCAGTGCCCCCACGCTGGCAGCCAATCTCATCACCAGTACCGACAAGACAGCCATCCATTGGGATAAGGCTCCCTGCCGCTTCTGCGGTACCGGCTGCTCCGTGCTGGTGGGCTCTCAGGATGGTCGGGTCGTGGCGACTCAGGGTGACCCCGATGCACCGGTCAACCGTGGCCTCAACTGCATCAAGGGCTACTTCCTCTCCAAGATCATGTACGGCCAGGATCGCCTGACCCAGCCGATGCTGCGGATGAAGAACGGCCAGTTCGACAAGGATGGCGACTTTGCCCCCATCAGCTGGGATCAGGCGTTCGACATCATGGCCGAGAAGTTCAAGGCGACCCTGAAAGAGAAGGGGCCGACCGCCGTCGGCATGTTCGGCTCCGGCCAGTGGACCGTCTGGGAAGGCTATGCCGCCGCCAAGCTGATGAAGGCCGGTTTCCGCTCCAACAACATTGACCCCAATGCCCGTCACTGCATGGCCTCTGCGGTCGTCGGCTTCATGCGTACCTTCGGCATGGACGAACCGATGGGCTGCTACGACGATATCGAGCAGGCCGATGCATTCGTGCTGTGGGGCTCCAACATGGCCGAGATGCACCCCATCCTCTGGTCGCGGATGTCCGATCGCCGTCTCTCCAACCCGGATGTGCAGGTGCACGTGCTCTCGACCTTCGAGCACCGCAGCTTCGAGCTGGCGGACAACGGCATGGTGTTCACTCCGCAGACCGACCTGGCGATCCTCAACTATGTCGCCAACTACATCATCCAGAACGACAAGGTGAACTGGGACTTCGTCAACAAGCACACCGTGTTCAAGAAGGGGGTCACCGACATCGGTTACGGCCTGCGCCCGACCGATCCGCTGCAGCAGAAAGCGAAGAACCCGGACAGTGGCGATGCCACTCCGATGACCTTCGAGGAGTTTGCCAAGTTCGTGGCGGATTACGATGTGGAGTCGGTCTCCAAGCTCTCCGGCGTCTCCAAAGAGAAGCTGGAAAAGCTGGCCAAGCTCTATGCCGACCCGAGCAAGAAGGTGGTCTCTTACTGGACCATGGGCTTCAACCAGCATACCCGTGGCGTCTGGGCCAACAACCTCTGCTACAACATCCACCTGCTGACCGGCAAGATCTCCGAGCCGGGTAATGGTCCTTTCTCGCTGACCGGTCAGCCCTCTGCCTGTGGCACCGCGCGTGAAGTGGGTACCTTTGCCCACCGTCTGCCTGCCGACATGGTGGTGACCGAGCCCAAACACCGCGCCATTGCCGAGCAGATCTGGAAACTGCCGGAGGGGACCATTCCCGACAAGGTGGGTTTCCACGCCGTGCTGCAGGATCGCATGCTCAAAGATGGCAAGCTCAACGCCTACTGGGTGATGTGTAACAACAACATGCAGGCTGGCCCCAACATGAATACCGATCGCCTGCCTGGCTATCGCGATCCGCGCAACTTCATCGTGGTCTCTGACCCGTACCCGACCGTCACTGCCCAGGCCGCTGACCTCATTCTGCCTACCGCCATGTGGGTGGAGAAAGAGGGGGCCTACGGCAACGCCGAGCGCCGCACCCAGTTCTGGCACCAGCAGGTGAAAGCGCCGGAAGGGGCCAAGTCCGACTTGTGGCAGCTGATGGAGTTCTCCAAGCGCTTCAAAGTCGAGGAAGTGTGGCCGGCTGAGCTGATTGCCAAGATGCCGGAAGTGAAGGGTAAAACCCTGTTCGACGTGCTCTATGCCAACGGTCAGGTCAACCAGTTCCCGAAAGAGCAGAGCAAGGGGATGCTGAACGACGAAGCCGAGCACTTCGGGTTCTACGTCCAGAAGGGCTTGTTCGAGGAGTACGCCACCTTCGGTCGCGGTCACGGCCACGATCTGGCACCGTTCGATCAGTACCACGAAGCCCGTGGTCTGCGCTGGCCTGTGGTAGATGGCAAAGAGACCCTGTGGCGCTACCGCGAAGGGTTCGACCCTTATGTGAAAGCGGGCGAGGGGGTACGTTTTTATGGCAAACCCGATGGCAAGGCGGTCATATTCGCCCTGCCGTTTGAGCCCGCCGCCGAGTCGCCCGATAAAGAGTACGACCTGTGGCTCTCTACCGGTCGCGTGCTGGAGCACTGGCACACCGGCACCATGACCCGTCGGGTGCCCGAGCTCTATCGCGCCTTCCCGGATGCGGTGCTCTTCATGCACCCGGACGATGCCAAGGCTCGCGGCGTGCGTCGTGGTGAAGAGGTGATCGTCTCCTCCCGCCGTGGCGAGGTGAAGACCCGTGTCGAGACCCGTGGTCGCAACCGTCCGCCGAAAGGACTGGTCTTCATGCCCTTCTTTGATGCGAGCCAGTTGGTCAACAAGCTGACCCTGGACGCCACCGATCCGCTCTCGAAAGAGACCGATTACAAGAAGTGCGCCGTCAAGGTGATGAAGGCTTAAGGCGGGGGAGTACGAGATGAGTCGTAGTCGTCGCCAGTTTCTGGCCGACATGGCCAAGGGGGCCTGCGGTGTGGGCCTACTTGGCGTGGGGCTCGGTGGCGTGGCCCGCCAGCAGGCACAAGCTGTCCCTGCCCAGGCGCTGCGTCCGCCCGCCGCTCTCGATGAAACAGAGTTCCTCAGCGCCTGCGTGCGTTGCGGGCTCTGCGTCGAGGCGTGCCCCTACGACACCCTCAAGCTCGCCCGGCTGTTTGACCCTGTGACCACCGGTACCCCTTATTTCAAGGCGCGTGCCGTGCCCTGCGAGATGTGTGATGACATCCCTTGCGTGGTGGCCTGCCCGAGCGGGGCGCTGGATCAGCAGATGACCGACATCGATCAGGCCCGGATGGGGGTGGCAGTGCTCATCGATCACGAGACCTGTCTCAACTATCTGGGGCTGCGCTGCGATGTCTGTTATCGGGTCTGCCCGCTGATTGACAAGGCGATCACTCTTGAGCTGCAGCATAACCAGCGTACCGGCAAACACGCCATGTTCCTGCCCACGGTACACAGCGATATCTGTACCGGCTGTGGCAAGTGTGAGCATGCCTGCGTGCTGGAGGAAGCGGCCATCAAGGTGGTGCCACGCCAGCTTGCCAAAGGTGAGCTGGGTCATCACTACCGGCTCGGCTGGGAAGAGAAGGCCAAGGCGGGGAACAAGTCGCTCATCGGCGACAGACTCACCCTGCCCACCCGCAAACCGGAGGGGTTATGAGTCGTTATCCGGGGGAAGAGGCGCGCATCAAGCTGGGGTGGTGGCGTTCCCATCGCTTCCTGCTGCTGCGTCGGCTGAGTCAGTTCAGCGTGCTCGGGCTGTTTTTGCTGGGGCCGTTGGCGGGCATCTGGATCCTCAAGGGCAACCTCTCCAGCTCGCTGTTGCTGGAGACGGTGCCGCTGACCGATCCCCTCACGCTGTTGCAGTCGCTGGCGGCGGGTCACTGGCCCATCACCACCCTCTGGCTGGGGGCTGCCATTGTGCTGGCCGGTTACTGGCTGGTCGGGGGGCGGGTGTTCTGCTCCTGGGTCTGTCCGGTCAACCTCATCACGGATGCCGCAGCCTGGCTCCGGGGGCGACTTGGCCTCAAGGGCAATGGCCAGTTCAGCCGTGCGACCCGCTACTGGCTGCTGGCCATGGTGCTGGTGGTGCCAGCGGTTGTCGGGGTGATGGCGTGGGAGCTGGTCAATCCGGTGTCACTCGCCATGCGTGGTCTGCTGTTTGGCATGGGGGCTGGCTGGGCCCTGCTTGCAGCGCTGTTCCTGTTCGATCTCTTCGTGGTTGAGCGGGGCTGGTGCGGTCATCTCTGTCCGGTGGGGGCCTTCTATGCCCTGGTCAACCGGGTCGGATTTATCAAGATTTCTGCCAAGGGGCGCGAGCGGTGCAACAACTGCATGGATTGTTATGCGGTCTGCCCGGAGCGTCCCATCCTGCGCGGGCCTGTTCACGGTGCCAAGCGCGGTCACGGGCCCTTGATTGCGGCTCAGGAGTGTACCAACTGTGGCCGCTGCATCGATGTCTGCGCGGAACAAGTTTTTGAAATCACTGTAGGTTTTGCCGTCAAGGCAGAAAAAACGTCGGAGAACAAATAATGAAAAAGCTGATTGGAGCAATGCTGGCCTGCCTGATGGCGGGATCCTTGATGGCAGCGGCCCCCGAGATCACCAACAGTACCGGTGGCCTCAAGTCCGAGCGTGGCGCCACCGATCTGGTGACCGATGCCACCGCCGCGCCCCTGAAAAACTTCCGCAAGGATGGCGCGCCCTACGATCGCCAGTACATGCATCAGCCGCCGCTGATCCCCCACGACATTCGCAACTACGAGGTGGACACCAAGGTCAACAAGTGCCTGGCTTGCCACAGCTTCAAGAATGCCAGCGCCATGAAGGCTCCCAAGATCAGCCCGACTCACTTCGAGACCCGCGACGGCCTGACCCTGGGTGAAGTGTCGCCGCGTCGCTACTTCTGCCTGCAGTGCCATGTGCCGCAAGCGGATGCCAAGCCGCTTGTGGAAAATACCTTTAAACCGGTTGAAGCGCTGAACTGAGGAATCCATAGATGAAATTACCCGGCTTTATCCAGCGTCTGTGGACCACCTTCAAGTCACCGTCGAAGGCGGCTCTCTGGGTCATCCTGCTGATGGGCTTCTTTGGTGGCGTGATTTTCTGGGGTGGCTTCAACACCGCCATGGAAGCATCCAACACCGAGGCCTTCTGCACCAGCTGTCACGAGATGAAGGACAACGTGTTCGAGGAGTATCGCGATACCATCCACTACGCTAACCGCTCCGGTGTACGGGCCAGCTGCCCGGATTGTCACGTACCCCATGAGTGGACCTACAAGATCATCCGCAAAGTGCAGGCTTCCAAGGAGCTGTGGGGCATGATCACCGGCAAGGTGGATACCCGCGAGAAGTTCGAGTCGCACCGACGCGAGATGGCGGAGCGGGAGTGGCAGCGGATGAAAGAGACCGATTCGCGCGAGTGCCGCAACTGCCACAACTTCGAGTACATGGACTTCTCCCTGCAGGGGCAGCGTGCCGCCAAGATGCACTCTACCAATCTGGCCAGTGGTGAAAGTACCTGCATCGACTGTCACAAGGGGATCGCTCACCAGCTGCCCGACATGACCGGGGTGAAAGGGTTCTGATCCTGCGACGACAGGCCGGGTTTACCCGGCCTGCGTTTTGTTCATATATGGGACAAGCATCAGATTTGTGTGTCTTTTAAATCCCATATCTCGTGAAACCTTTGATAGAATCAGCCCGCCGTCACACGCTTGAGCAAGTTGGTCACCCCTGTCTGCGTCAGTTTTTGCGCCCTGACAGCTGGCCTCTCATACCCCTTCTCTTCCTGCCTCGTTGACGGCCCATAGCCACAAGGAGCTGCCCGATGGGACAGAAACACAACGCATTTATTCCCCTCAAGATCGCCGTGCTGACGGTCTCCGACAGCCGCACCGCCGCCGATGACAGCTCGGGCGACTATCTTGTCTCGGCCCTTACCGACGCGGGCCATCAGCTGGCCGATCGGGCGCTCTGCCCGGACAACCTGTTTCGCATCCGCGCGCGGGTGAGCGAGTGGATCGCCGATGAGGGGGTGCAGGTGGTACTGATTAACGGCGGTACCGGTTTCAATGAACAGAACCGGGTACCGGAAGCGGTCGGTGTGCTGTTCGAGCGCACCGTACAGGGTTTTGGCGAGATGTTCCGTCAACTCTCTTTTGCCGAGATTAAAGGCTCCGCCATGCAGAGCCGTGCGCTGGCGGGACTCGCCAATCGCACCCTGATCTGCTGTCTGCCCGGCTCCACCGGCGCCTGTCAGCTGGGTTGGGAGCAACTGATCCGCGATCAGCTCGATGCCCGCACCAAGCCGTGCAACTTTGTCTCCCACCTCTGAGAGCAAACGATGAACCAGACCGATCCCAAGCAGACCCAGCCCAACCTGACGCATCTGAACCAGAGCGGCGAAGCCCATATGGTGGATGTGACCGACAAGCAGGTGACCGAGCGCGAAGCCCGTGCCGAGGCGTTTGTTGCCATGGCTCCCGAGACGCTGGCGCTGATCCTGAGCGGCCAGCACCACAAGGGGGACGTGTTCGCCACCGCCCGCATCGCCGGTATCATGGCTGCCAAGAAGACCTCTGATCTTATCCCCCTCTGCCATCCGCTGGCCTTGACCAAAGTCGAGGTGGAGATAGTGCCGCTGCCCGAGCAGAATCGGGTACATATCCGCACTCTCTGCAAGCTCTCCGGCAAGACCGGGGTAGAGATGGAGGCGCTGACGGCGGCATCGGTGGCGGCGCTGACCATCTACGACATGTGCAAGGCGGTACAAAAGGACATGGTGATCGAACAGGTGCGGCTGGTAGAGAAAAAGGGCGGCAAGTCCGGCCATTTTCAGCTGGGGGCAAATAGCGGGGGGCAAGCATGATCAAGGTACTGTTTTTTGCGCAAGTAAGAGAGCTGGTGGCCTGCGACGAGTTGAGCCTGCCATGCGACTACGCCACCGCCGAACAACTGCGCGCGGCGCTTTGTGAGCGCGGCGACAAGTGGGCGCTGGCCCTTGAGGTGGGCAAACTGCTGGTGGCGGTCAACCAGACCCTGGTGTCCCTCGATACCCCCATCAATGATGGGGATGAGGTTGCTTTTTTCCCACCAGTGACCGGAGGTTAAGGATGAGCGAGGCAACCATCACAGATCGCATTGTGGTGCAGCGGGAGGATTTCTCGCTGGCGGATGAATATGCCCGCCTCGCCACCCGTCCAGACAGTGGCGCCATCGTCACCTTCGTTGGCAAGGTGCGCGACTTCAATCAGGGGGAGGAAGTGAAGGGGCTGGCCCTTGAGCACTACCCCGGTATGACCGAGAAGGCGCTGGCCGATATCGTGCAGGAGGCCCGCCGCCGCTGGTCGCTGCAGGAGTGCACCCTGATCCACCGCATCGGCGAGCTGTGGCTTGGCGATCAGATCGTGCTGGTGGCGGTGAGCAGTGCCCACCGCGACGCCGCCTTTGACGCCTGTCACTTCATCATGGATTTCTTGAAAACCCGGGCGCCGTTCTGGAAAAAAGAGCTGACCGCCGAGGGTGTGCAACGCTGGGTCGAGGCCAAGGAGAGCGACAACGCCGCCGCTGCCCGCTGGCAAGCCTGACCTGTTCATCACGAGGGGCGCAGGTTCAACGGGAACCACGGCCCCGCCAAGGGGCGCGGATGTGCGGGCCCCATCAGGAGAAAGGGAATGAAACCGCTGTTATCTGTTGTCATCGCCGGCGTCTGCGCTACCACCTTGCATACCGGTGCCGTGCAGGCCGATGAAGTGAAAGTGGCTGTGGCTGCCAACTTCAAGGGCACTATCGAGCGTATCGGCAAGGAGTTCACCGCCAAGACCGGCCATACCCTGGCCATCTCGTCTGCTGCCACCGGGGTGCTCTACACCCAGATCAGCCACGGCGCGCCGTTCGATCTCTTCCTCTCCGCCGATGCGGCGACCCCCGAGAAGCTGGAAAAAGAGGGCAAGGGGAGCGATCGCTTCACCTACGCCATCGGCCAGCTGGGGCTGTGGAAGAAGGGGGGGCCGGCCCCTGACGAGGCGACCCTGCGCAGCTGGAAAGGCAACCTCGCCATCGCCAATGCCCGCACAGCTCCCTATGGTGCTGCCGCCATGGCGACCCTCACCCATCTCAAGATCGATCCCAAGCAGTACCGGTTGCTGACCGGCGCCAACATCGGCCAGACCTGGCAATTTGTCGATACCAGCAATGCCGAACTGGGCTTTGTCGCCTGGGCCAATCTGGTGGAAGCAGGCAAGACCGACGAAGCCTGGGCGGTGCCTGCGAGCTTCTATCCCCCCATCGAGCAGCAGGGGCTGGTATTGAAGAAAGGCGCCGCGGTCGAGGCGCTGGTGGCCTGGCTCAAGGGGCCGGGTCAGGCGCAGATCAAGGCGGCGGGTTATGCCCTGCCCCAATAAGGGATGGGGCTGACGTAATACCCTGAGTGGTCGGCCTTCGGGTCGGCCACTCTTTGCAATAAGGATGGATACCATGCCGTTGGGGGCATTTATCAACCGGGAGGTCGGCAATGAGTGAAGGGGATCTGCTGGCGGTCTGGCTCACCCTGAAGCTTGCCGCCTGCACCACAGCGATTTTGCTGTTGCTGGCACCGCCGCTGGCCTGGTGGCTGTCGCGCAGTCAGAACCGGCTGCGGCCGCTGGTTGAGGCCTTGGTGGCACTGCCGTTGGTGCTGCCTCCCACAGTGCTGGGTTTTTATCTGCTGCTCGCCTTCTCCCCCGAATATGGCTTCGGCGCCTGGTGGCGCGACACCTTTGGCGCCCCGCTCGCCTTCAGCTTTCTCGGCCTGCTGTTTGCCTCCATCCTCTATTCGCTGCCGTTTGTGGTGCAGCCGCTCACCTCCGCCTTCGTCAACATGGGCAACAAAGAATTGGAGGCCGCTGCGACCCTGGGGCTCGGCCCGCTGGAGCGCTTCTTCCACATCATCTTGCCGATGACCCTGCCCAGCTTTGTGATGGCGGCAGCGCTGGGCTTTGCCCACACCCTGGGGGAGTTTGGCGTGGTGCTGATGATTGGCGGCAATATCCCCGGCGAGACCCAGGTGCTCTCCATCGCCCTGTTTGATCATGTGGAGGCGATGGATTACCGACAAGCCCACTATCTGGCGGGCGGCCTGATGGCCTTCTCGCTGGTGATGCTGGTGCTGGTCTACGGGGTGTTGCAGCGCAGACAGCGGAGAGTGTTTGGATGAACCAGCCCGCCACTATGCCGCCAGTGAACGAGCCGCACTGCCATGCCCTGAACCTCCATGCCCGGCGCGAGTTTGGCCCCTTTACCCTCGATTGTGCACTGACCCTCGAGCTGGGGGGGATCCTAGGCCTGTTCGGCCCCTCGGGCTGTGGCAAGAGCACCCTGCTGCGCATCATCGCCGGACTCGATCGCCAAAACGGGGATCGCTTATGGTGGTGCGAGCGGGAGTATGCTCAACTGCTGCCCGAAGCGCGCCGGATCGGGCTGGTGTTTCAGGACTCGCGGCTCTTCCCCCATCTGACGGTGCTCGGCAATCTGCAACTGGCGGCCCGCAAGGGGCGAGGGCGCTGGCAGCCCGAAGCGCTGGCGGCGCGGCTCGGCTTTGCCGATCTGCTGGGGCAACCTGCCCATGCCCTTTCTGGCGGCCAACGCCAGCGTGTAGCATTGGGGCGGGCGCTGCTGGCCGAGCCTGATCTGCTGCTGCTCGATGAGCCTTTTTCTGCGCTCGATCGGCGCAGCCGCATCCATCAGGCCCATGTGCTCAAGGGGTTGCAGCAGGAGAGCGGTATCCCGATGATCTTCGTCAGTCACGCCATGGAGGAGGTGAGCCTGCTCTGCGATCAGCTGGTGCTGCTGGAAGGTGGCAGGGTGGAGGCGCAAGGCCGGCCGAGCGAGATCTTCGCCCGCACTGATCTCTCGCTCGCCAGCCGTGACGATGCCGGGGTGATGCTGGCGGCGACCCTCTCTCACTACGATGAAGAGGAGCAGATGGCGACCCTGCAGCTTGGTGAGCAGCAACTGCGGGTCACCATGACCCAGGTGCCGGATGAGAGCGGCCCTTTGCAGATCAAGGTGGCCGGGCGCGATGTGGTGATTGCCACGGCACCCATCGAGCACTCCAGTCTCTCCAACTGTCTCGTCACCCGTCTGCTGGCGGTGCGCGAGGTTCGCCCCGGCCAGACTCTGTTGCAGTTGGCGCTGGGTGAGCAGATACTGCTGGCTCGGATCACCAGCCGCTCCGCCAGGCGGCTGGCGCTGGCGCCGGAGCAGCAGATCTACGCTTATATCAAGGCGGTGAGTCTGGTCAGCGAAGGCTGATTGGGCGTCGTGCTGATAACGTGGCAGGATGGCCACGGGCAACATAACAACGAGAGATGGTTCAGGTGATGAGTCGAGAGGCAATACACTGATGCGCCGCAATCAGGTGATGAAATTCAACGGGCTTGCCCTGCGCAGCGCAGGAGAGGGCCCCTTGCTGTTGCTGCTGCACGGGCTGGGCTCCTCGAGCCTCGACTGGCAGGCGCAGATCGAACGGTTTTCCGAACAGTACCGGGTGGTGGCGCTGGACTTGCGCGGCCACGGCCAGAGCATGCAGGAAGGGCCGTTTGACGTGGCCACTCTGGCGGCAGATGTAGTGCGCTGGCTTGATGAGCAATCCGGCCCCGCCTGGGTGGTAGGGTTGTCGCTCGGGGCCATGGTGGCGCTGGAGCTGGCGCTGCAACTGCCCCACAAGGTGCAGGGGCTGGTGCTGGTCAACGGTTTTAGCGAGTTTTTGCTGGAAACACCCAAAGAGCAGGAGCGTTACGCCCAGCGTCTCAAGTGGCTGCGCTGGTTTGGCATGCGCCCCCTCGCCTGGTGGCTGGGGCGCGAGCTCTTCCCCGGCCCGGATCTGGCGCAGGTGCGCCACACCTTCCGGCTGCGTTTCGTGCGCAATAAAAAGAAAACCTACAAGGCGCTGCTGGAGGCGCTACCGGGCTGGTCGGTACGGGCCCGGCTCGGCGCTATCTGGCAGCCGGTGGCCATCATCTCCACCAGTCATGACTACCTGCCGCTGGCCAAACGGGTAGAGCAGTTTGCCGCCCTTCCCAACGCCACCATCCACACCCCCAACGGCCACCACGCTTGGCCCGCGGAAGATCCTTCCGGATTTAATCATTTGCTTCACCGGATTTTAGAAACCCATTAAACTTGTCGCCCTTTTACCCCGTGTATCTATTGGTTCGATCGCCTTGCCAAGGGCATAAGGCAAGGCAATCGGACCCATTTCTGATCTATTAACAGGTGTTTCCTCATGTCTGAAGTAATGAAAATGGCCATCGATGATGGCTCGACCAACGTCAAGGTGAGCTGGATTGAGAACAAGGTGCTCAAGACCATCATCTCTCCCAACTCCTTTCGCAAGGACTGGAAGAGCGCCGCATTGCGTAAAGACAAGAAGATCTACAACTACGAGATAGGCAACACCAAGTACACCTACGACGCGACCTCCGATAAGTCTCTGGCCACCACCCATGTGGAGTACCAGTATGACGATCTCAACCTGCTCTCAGTGCATCATGCCCTGTTGCAGACCGGTGTGACGCCGTGCGATGTCGCCATTACCGTGACCCTGCCCATCACCGAGTTTTACAACCCGGACGATTGCCAGCGCAACGAAGAGAAGATCGAGAAGAAACGCCGCAACCTGATGCGTCCGATCACCCTTAACAAGGGCGAGCTGTTCAATATCGTCAGTGTCGAAGTGATGCCGGAGAGTCTGCCTGCTGCGCTTTCCCGTCTGATTGGTTCAGGCTGCAACGAGTTCACCAAGACTCTGGTGATCGACTGTGGCGGCACCACTCTGGATATGGGGATCATCGTCGGTGAGTTTGATGATGTCTCCGATGTCTACGGTAACAACGAGATCGGTGTCTCCATGGTGACCGACGCTACCCGCAAGGCGCTGGCCGCAGCAGACAGCGACTCCAGCTATCTGGTGGCCAACGAGTTTATCAAGCGTCGTCACGACATGAGCTTTGTACGCGATGTGGTCAACGATGAGAGCCAGATCCCCAAGATCCTCGAGAAGATGCAAAACAAGATCGACGAGCTGGGCACTCAGGTTGCACATGAAGCGAAGAAGTTTGCCAAGAACCCGAACCGTGTCTATCTGGTCGGTGGCGGTGCGTCACTGATTTATGACGCGATCAAGGCGGCCTATCCCACCCTGGGTGACCGTGTCGAGCTGCTGGACGATGCTCAGTCCGCGCTGGCTCGTGAAATCTGCCTCTACACCACGGAAGAGGATGAAGTTTATCGCGAAGCGCCTGTGATGGCCGAGGTTGACGATGAGTAGTCAACTCAAGCGCATGACCTTCTCCATCTACATGGATCCGGGTGCGCTGGAGTCTGATCGCTATGCGGTCGGGGTATTGCAGAACTGGTATCAACGGGCGCGAAAGATCCAGGAGGGCACCGAGGAGTTTGACTTCTCCAAGAGCCGTTTCCACAAGGATATCTATCTCTCCGGCATGTTCATGTACGTGCTGGCGCCCAACCTCTGCAAAGCGATTGCCAATGCGCTGGGGCCGGAGCAGGTGAGCATGACCACCCTGCGTCATGCCTTTGCCAGCTGTGGTTTCAATTTGGGTGAGGTCGCTGGCGAGGCGCAGCCTGCCGCGGATGTGATGATCGACGAGATAGTGGCCAGACTGGCCCCACAGCTGGGACAGAGTGATACCACTTCACTGGTGGACGAGATTGTCAGCCGGCTTGGCGAGCAACAACCCGCCGAGATGTGGGATGAACTCAGGCAGGGGCTGCCTGCCGCGCTGGATCATGACCAGCTGGCCGAAGCCATCGCTGGCAAGCTGCCATCAGCAGGGGCCGAGCAGGATCTGGCTCCCCTTGCCAGCAGTATCCAGCTGCTCTCTCGCCAACTGGAAGAGCAATCCCGGCTGATCCGCGAGCAGCACAGATTGATCCAGCGACTGGCCAGTGCCCCCGCTCGACAGAGTGTTGTCGGCACAGAGGCAGAACCTTTGATAGAGGATCTCTCGAGTCAGGTGGCCAATATGAAAAAGGTCAAAGCCAAGGGGATCTTCTGATCTCCGATGTCGCTGCTACATTGAAATAAAAAGCCGAACCACAGGGTTCGGCTTTTTTGATCCCGTTTGGGTCAAGGGTGAGAGCAGACGGGGCAGTCGGGGCGCTTGGGCAGCTTCATCTCGCGGAAGGCGCCGCTCAGGCCGTCGATCATCAGCAGGCGGCCGCTGTAGCTTTTGCCCATGCCTGCCAAGAGTTTGATAGCTTCCAGTGCTTGCAGGCTGCCCACCAGCCCCACCACGGGGGCGAGCACTCCCGCCTCGACACAGGTGAGGGCCTGCTCGCCAAACAGGGCGCTGAGGCAGGCGTAGCAGGGCTCATCTTCCTGCCAGGTGAAGCTGCACAGCTGTCCCTCCAGCCGGATGGCGGCGCCGCTGACCAGTGGCACGCCATGCTGGCGTGCCTTTTGGTTGAGCAGGTTGCGAATGGCCAGGTTGTCAGTGCAATCCAATACCAGCTGGTGTTGGGGCAACAGGGTATCGAGCAGCGCCTCATCGGCCACGGCAGCGTGGGTCTCCACCTTGAGCCAGGGATTGAGGGCACGAAGCGACTGCGCTGCTGAGTCCACCTTGTAGTGACCGATGCGCTCATCGTTGTGCAGCACCTGACGCTGCAGGTTGGAGAGCTCCACCTTGTCGAAATCGACCAGAGTGAGCTGGCCAACCCCGGCCACCGCCAGATACTGGCTGGCGGCGCAGCCAAGGCCACCGGCACCGATCACCAGCACACGGGCCTGCTTGAGCGCCTCCTGTCCCTCGAAATCGAAGGATTTGAGGATGATCTGGCGGTTGTAGCGCAGCAGTTCGGCGTCGCTCAGGATCTCGCTCACAGCAGCAATCCCCCGAATGGCTCCACGGTCACCGTCTCGCCCGCTGCGACGCGGCCCCGCTCGCGCTCAAGAACGATGTAGCAGTTGGCTCGTGACAGGGAGCTGAACACGGCGGAGTCCTGCGAGCCGGTGCTGCGCACCTCGAGGCCGTTTGGCCCCTGACTCATGACGCCGCGCTGGAAGTCGAGTCGGCCCGGGCTCTTTTTGAGTGGCTCGGCCGCAATGGCTTGCAGCTGGAGCGGGCGCTCGAAGTGCTGGCCCGCCAGCTTGGCCAGCGCCGGTTGCACCAGCTGATCGAAGGTGACCATGGCGGAGACGGGGTTGCCCGGCAGGCCGAAGAACCAGGCGTGGGGCAGGCGGCCGAAGGCAAATGGCTTGCCCGGCTTGATGGCCAGCTTCCAGAAGCCGATCTCGCCGAGCTCGTCCAGCAGTTGTTTGGTGAAATCCGCTTCCCCTACCGAGACACCGCCGGTGGTGATGAGTACATCGGCCTCTTCATCGGCGCGGATAAAGGCGGCGCGCAGCTGGGCCGGATCGTCCGGGATGATGCCAAGGTCGAGGCAGTCGCAGCCCATGCGCGCCAGCATGGCCCGCACGCCATAGCGGTTGGAGTCATAGATATCGCCGTGGGCGAGCGGGGTACCGACCGGTTTGAGTTCATCACCGGTGCTGAAGATGGCCACTTTCAGCGGGCGGCGCACCGCGACGGTAGCCACGCCAAGGGAGGCCAGCAGTGGCATCTCTCTTGGGGTGAGGCGGGTACCGGCTGGCAGCACGCAGGCGCCCTTGCCGATATCGCTGCCGGCGCGGCGGATGTTCTGGCCCGGTTCGGGTTGTGCCAGAAAAGTGATCCGATCGTCGTCGGCCTGCGTTTCTTCCTGCATCACCACTGCATCCGTACCGGCCGGTACCGGGGCGCCTGTCATAATCCGCACGCAGTGGCCAGCGGGCCACTCGCCCTGATAGGGCTGACCGGCAAACGCCTTGCCCGCCATGATGAGCGGGGTGCCGCTGGCGAGATCCACAAGGCGCACGGCGTAACCGTCCATGGCGGAGTTGTCGAAAGGGGGCACTGCGAGGGGAGAGGCGATGTCGCTGGCCAGCACCCGGCCAAGGGCCTCTGGCAGGGGCTGCTGCTCGCTGTCGCAGCAGCAGGCGAGTTGTTCCAGCATCCCTTGCAGGGCATCGCTTAAGGGGAGTAGTCCGCTGGTATCAAATCCCATCGTCATGACCTCTTTCTATGATTGAAGGCGGGATTATCACAAAAATCCCCAGGGATGGGCAGGTTATCTCAAGGGAATCTCGGGGTAATCGGCGCTGAAACGGGGTGAGATGGTCATAAAGTATGAGGTGACGCACAAGTTGACTTGAATCTTGGCGGCAATGGCCGTTTACTATGCCGCCATAACAGATGGCTGTCACATCCCGAGTGGCGACCATTACAGCGATACCATCGGCCCTGTACGCCGCCATAACATAAGGGGTTGCTCCTTGAGCTGCCCTCACAGTCCCTGAGCGTGGGAGAGAAGATAATGACAACCTTAAGTCCGGAAGCCTTGCTGGTCAGGGCTGCCCTCGAAGCCCAGGGACTGGAAACCCCCCTGGTCACCAACGAGCTTAACAGCCAGCAGAAGCGGGAGAAGATCGAAGGCCATATGCGCTCCATCATGGAGACGCTGGGGCTGGATCTGACCGATGACAGTCTGGCCGAGACGCCGCACCGCATCGCCAAGATGTACGTCAACGAGATCTTCTCCGGCCTCGATTATTCCACCTTCCCCAAGGTGACAGTGATCGAGAACAAGATGCAGGTGGACGAGATGATCATGGTGCGGGATATCAGCCTCACCAGCACCTGCGAACACCACTTCGTCACCATCGACGGCATGGCCCATGTGGCCTATATCCCTCGCGGCAAGGTGATTGGCCTGTCGAAGATCAACCGTATCGTGCAGTTCTTCGCCCGTCGTCCCCAGGTGCAGGAGAGACTAACCCAGCAGATCCTGCTGGCGCTGCAGACCCTGCTCGGTACCAAGGATGTGGCCATCAGCATCAAGGCGACCCACTACTGCGTCAAGGCGCGCGGGGTGATGGATTCCACTTCCTATACCACCACCACCTCCCTCGGCGGGGTGTTCAAGACCCAGCCCGATACCCGGGCCGAATTTCTGGGCGGCCTGCGCGGATAAGATGGCGGTTGTTTTGTAACCGCCACGCTGAATAAACGAGACGCCAGCAGCCATTGCTGGCGTTTTTCATTGGTCCCGGATGAGAGTGGCGGCCTGCAACGGCTTGACCCGTGCGGCTTGCCTTATGCAAACGTTATGCATTTTTTCGATTTATTCATCTGAGCGGTATATTTAATCGAGCACGATAAATCCCTCGTATTCACCTTACAAAAAGTAACCGGACAGACTCTTTCCGAACCATCACAATCCGGTTACTCTAGCGCCCCCTCACGGCTCTCGCTGCCGCTCATGGAATTCAGAGATATTCATCAAGGTTGGATGGTGCGCCACTGAACAGGTGGCCAGATAGTTCATGCCAGGAGGGCGTGAACCGGACGAGTGCTACGAATTTAACGACCACCAGGATATCCCATGAATACCAGTACCATGACCATAGGCAAAAAACTCACCGCCGGCTTTGCCGTGCTCGGTTTGATGGTCGCCTTTATCGGCGGTTTTTCCCTTGTCCAGTTTGGCAACATGAATGATGTTGCCATCCGGTTTACCGACAGCATCCTGCCTGCGGTCAATCGCACAAGTGCGATCGGGGATTCTCTCGGTGAGTTGCGTCGTTATGAGCTGGGTTATTTCGTGGTGGCTGCCGAGCCGCTGAAAAGGGCTGAATATCGGAGTATTGCCAGTCAACAGCTTAACGCGATCGCGCAGCAGCTGATTGCCCATGACAAGACGATCTGGCCTGAGGATGTGGCGGAGCGCCGTACATTCGATACGGTGAAATCTGACTGGGATCGTTACGTCGCCTTGCACCAGCGAGTCAAACAGCTGCAAGACAGCGATCAGCTTGCCGAAGCCCAACGCATCTTCCTTGAGGAGGGGGTTCCCCTTTACACCGCGCTGAGCAAGTCAGTGGCCTCCCTTATCCAGATTAACCATGGTTATGCGTCTGAATCCCGCAGCGACATTGTCGACTCTTATCAATCCGCCAATCTGAGTGTCACCATCGCGCTGGTGGTCGGTTTGATCCTTGTGGTGGTGCTCTCCGTGGTATTGACCCGCCAGATCCGCGACCCGCTGATCATGCTGGCCCGTCAGGCCCAGCGTATTGCCAATGGCGATCTGGGTCAGGGCGAACTGCAGCAGTGGATCCGTGACAGCCGCTTCAACCGCGATGAACTGGGTCAGCTGGGCTCCGCCATCAACCGGATGCAGGGCTCCCTCTCCGATCTGGTGAGCGAGATCGCCGGCTCCGTGAGCCAACTCAGCAGCGCAGTGGAGGAGGTGAGCGCCATCTCCAGCCAGTCTGCCAGCGGCATGGCCATCCAGCAGAACGAAGTCTCTCAGGTGGCGACAGCCATGAACGAGATGCAGTCCACCGTCAACGAAGTGGCCCGCAACACCACGGATGCCATGAGCGCCGCCAAGGATGCCTCCCGCACCTCTGCTGCTGGCAGCGAAGTGGTTCGCAGCTCGATTACCAGCATCGAAGATGTGTCGGTCAAGATTGAGCAAGCAGGCACAGTAGTGCAGCAGCTGGAGGCCGACAGCGCCAACATCAGCGTGGTGCTGGATGTGATCCGCGATATCGCCGGTCAGACCAACCTGCTGGCCCTTAACGCCGCCATCGAAGCGGCCCGTGCCGGTGAGCAGGGTCGTGGTTTTGCGGTCGTTGCGGATGAAGTGCGTTCATTGGCCCAGCGTACCCAGGACTCCACCGCTGAGATCAGCAAGATGATCGAACTGTTGCAGAGCCGCGCCGCCGAGGCGGGCAACGCCATGCAGCTGAGTCGTCACCAGATGCAGGAGAGTGTCGGTCTGGCGCGGGATGCCGGTACCAGTATCGAGACCATCAACGGTGCCGTGGTGCGCATCACCGACATGAACACCTTGATCGCCACAGCCACCGAAGAGCAGAACGCGGTGACCGAAGAGCTCAACCGCAGCATCGTCAACATTCACAATGCCGCTGACGAGAATGCCCAGGGCGCTCATCAGATCGCCCAGGCTTGCGTCGAGCTGAGCAAGCTGGCCAACACCCTGCACCATATGACCCAGCGCTTCACCCTCTAAGGGTTGATGCATGGATAACAGAAGGCCCCGCAATTGGCGGGGCCTTGTTGTTTCTGGCGTTGTGGAAGGGCTCAGCTCAGGCCGACTATCTCGCCGTTCTCATCGATATCGATATGGCGATAGGCAGGCAAGCTGCCCAGCCCCGGCATGGTCATGATGGGGCCCGCCAACGCATAGACGAACCCGGCACCGGCGCAGAGCTTCACCTCGTCGATGGGCACCTCGAAATCGGTCGGCACTCCCTTGAGGGCGGGGTCGTGGCTGATGGAGAGCGGCGTCTTGGCCACGCAGATGGGCAAGTGATCCCACCCTTCGGCGGAGATCTGGGCCAGCTGCTGGCGCGCTCTGTCGGAGAGCTGCACTCCGCGGCCGCCGTAGCCGCACTCCACCAGGGTAGCCAGCTTGGCGTCGAGGCTCGCCTCGTCGGGGTAGAGCAGTTTCACCTTGCCGGGTTGCTCGCAGGCGGTGACCACGGCGCGGGCCAGCTCGCTGGCACCTGCACCACCCTGGGTGAAGGCGTTGGAGATGGCCGCGCCACAGGCACCGGCTTGCTGCGCTTCATGGGCCAGCAGCGCCAGTTCGGCCTCGCTATCGGTGGGGAAGCGGTTGATGGCGACCACCACCGGCACCCCGTAGCGGCGGGCGTTCCGGATATGCCAGGCGAGGTTGGCGCAGCCCTGCTTGAGGGTCGGCAGGTCTTCCCCCTGCAGGCTGGCTGGCAGCGGTTGGCCCGGGCGGATATCGAGCAGACCGCTGTTGGCCTTGAGGCCGCGCACCGTGGCCACCAGCACCACGCAGGCGGGGGGAATGCCGGATTGGCGGCTCTTGATGTTGAAGAATTTCTCCAGCCCCATGTCGGAGCCAAAACCTGCCTCGGTCACCACATAGTCGGTCAGGCCAAGGGCGATACGATCGGCGATCACCGAGGAGTTGCCGTGGGCGATGTTGGCAAAGGGGCCGGCGTGCACCAGCACCGGTGTCTGTTCGGTGGTCTGCATCAGGGTCGGTTGCAGCGCATCTTTGAGTAGCACCGTCATGGCGCCCGCCACTTCCAACTGTTCGGCTGTAATGGGCTTGCCGTGGATATCGCGGGCCAGCTGGATGCGGCCGATGCGCTGGCGCAGGTCTTTCAGATCGCTCGCCAGCGCCAGAATGGCCATCAGCTCGGAGGCGGCGGTGATGACGAAGCGATCGCTGCGTTCCACCCCATCGGCTGCGCCACCTTGACCTATGGTGAGGTGGCGCAAGGCGCGGTCATTCATGTCGAGGGTGCGCGGCCAGAGGATGTTATCGGCATCGATATCGAGCCGCGGCAGGCCGGTTTTGGCGCTGAACTGGTCGCCGAGTTTGCGCTCATGGAACAGGCGGGCATCGAGGGCTGCAGCCGCCAGATTGTGAGCCGCCGTCAGAGCGTGAAAATCGCCGGTGAGGTGGAGGTTCATCTCCTCCATCGGCACCACCTGGGCGTGGCCGCCACCTGCGGCCCCCCCCTTGACCCCGAATACCGGACCGAGACTCGGCTGGCGGATAGTGGCGATGCTGGGCTGGCCGATATGGTTGAGCCCCATGGAGAGGCCAAGGGTAGTCACCGTCTTCCCTTCACCGAGTGGGGTCGGGGTGATGGCGCTCACCAGTACCAGCTTGCCGCTCTGCTTGGGTTGAGACGTGAGCAGGTCGAGGCTGAGTTTGCCTTTGTTGTGGCCATGAGGGCTGAGCAGGTGCTGGGGGATGGCGAGGCGTTCGGCCAGCGCGTGGATTGAGAGACGGGGGGACTGGCGGGAGATCTCGATATCGCTTAGCATCAGCACCTCGTTGGCATATCGGGGTAAAATATGCGGCGCAGTCTAGTGGAATATAACGGGTAATCCAATGACGAAAACGATTTTATTTGGTGAGGGTGAGGTTCGTCAGAATCCTGTTCGGCTGGATCTCAACGCACTCTATCATCCTCCCAAGCAGCCGATGACGGCGCTGGGGATTGTCAGCGCGCTGGTGCCGTTGTTCGGTTTCGGCTGGCAGGCGATGACCCAGGACCCCGAAACCCAGCTGCGCCACGAGATCCGCAAACGGGTCAACAAGCACAAGACCGACGAGGCAAACCTCATTCTGATCCTGCAGCTGGCCGCCATGTTTGACTGCCCCGAGATTGAAGTGGCGCTCCCCTATGCCCTCAGTGAGCAGCAGTTTTCGGTGATAGGCACCCGTTTGCCACGCTGGCAGTTAAGCCTCGAGCAGGAGCGTCTGCTAGCCAAGCTCACCCCTGTTGCCGCATCCACCACCGCATCCGGCCAGCGTTAGGTTTCAAGCCGGACCAGCAGGCCGGACAGTCAGGCCGTATCTTCTGCTCTGGCAATCATCACGGCTTATCCCACTGTTGCGGGGCGAGATAGCGCTCCTGCACGAACTCGATAAAGCAGCGCACCTTGGCCGAGACGAAGCGGCGGTGCGGATAGACCGCATAAAGTCCCACATCTCCCTTGTCCCACTCCGGCAGCAGGCTGACCAGCTGCCCTGACCGCAGGGCCTCCCCCACGATAAAGGTGGGCTGCAATATGATGCCCTGATCATCACAAGCGGCGCGGGTCAGCGCCACCCCGTTGTTGGCCCGCAGCGGCCCCTGTGGCCGGATGCTCTGCTGCTCGCTTCCCCGTTTGAAGTGCCACTCCGGCTGGGTCAGGGTGTAGATCAGACAGTCGTGCTGCTTGAGATCATCGGGTTTTTCCGGTCTGCCCTTGCGTGCCAGATAGGCGGGGCTGGCGCAAAGCTCGACCCGAATGGTGGCAAGCTGGCGCGCCACCAGCGAGGAGTCGCTGAGGTGGCCGATCCGCAGCGCCAGATCGAACCCCTCTTCCACCAGTGCCACCCGCCGGTCGCTGTACTCGATATCGAGCTTGAGATCGGGAAAGCGCTGGCGAAACAGCGGCAGGGCGGGGGAGAGGTGCAGATAGCCAAAATCCATCGGCACCGAGAGCTTGAGGGTGCCGTTGGGCTGCTGGTTGTGGTGAGTCAGCTGGCTGTGGGTCTCTTCCAGCTCCGCCAGCAGGGCGAGGGAGCGCTGGTAGTAGAACTGCCCCGCTTCGGTGGGATTGACCTGACGGGTGGTGCGCGACAGCAGCCGGGTGGCGAGGGACTCCTCCAGCTGCTGCATTAGCTTGGAGGCCATGGCGACCGAGATGCCGAGCTGGTTGGCGGCCTTGGTAAAGCTCTGGCACTCCACCACCTTGATAAAGGTGCGCATGGCGGCGATCTGGTCCATTTTCCATCCTCAGTAAATAATGAATTTAATAAATCACTGATTATTCATCTTCAGAACGAGGTTAGCATTTTAACCACTGATGTGAACCCCAAGATGAAGGAACGAACGGATGAAAATGACCAAGGCTCTGCTGGCCTCCTGCCTGTTTATGGCTACTCCTCTGATGGCGGCGGATTACGATGTGGATGCGGCGCACACCACAGTGCAGTTCAAGGTGGGTCACCTGGGCTTCTCCGAGCTGGTGGGTAGCTTCAACACCTTCAGCGGCACCTTCAGCATGGATGACGCCAACCCGGCGGCCGCCAAGGCGAGCTTTGAAGTGGATGCCGCCAGCGTCGACTCCAATCACGAGGCCCGCGACAAACACCTGCGCAGCCCGGACTTCCTCGACGTGAAACAATATCCCAAGATGACCTTCGTCAGCTCCGCTTACGAGGGCACCAAGGATAAAGGCGTGCTAAAAGGGACCCTGACCCTGCACGGCGTCTCCAAGGAAGTGGCCTTCGATCTGGTCAAAATTGGCGAAGGCAAGGATCCCTGGGGCGGCTACCGCAGCGGTTTCAACGCCTCCACCACCATCAAGCGCAGTGACTTTGGCGTGAGCTACATGCTGCCCGGCATCCCGGACGAGATGAATATCAACCTGTTTGTCGAAGGCGTGCGCAAGTAATGGGCGCGGAACTTCTGCTGCAAACCCTGGCGGCTCCTCTGGGAGCCGCTTTGCTATCGTGGCGCTGGCCGCGACTGGGGTATCTGTGGGGCGCGCTGGCGCTCTGGCTGGTGGGATCCTGGCTCGGCGGCTTCTATGGCATGCCGGAAAAGGCGTGGCAGTGGCTGCCGCTGACCCTGCTGGTGCCCGCCATTGCGGCTCAGGTGAGTGACCTGCGCGGTTCGCTGCTGCTCTTTGCCGTGTTCAGTGCGCTGGTGTGGTGGCAGGGATTGGCCTCGGTACTGGCGAGCGAACCCGGGATCTGGCTGGCACTGCTGCCCGCTATCCTCTGGTTTGGCTGGAGCACCTTGCGCTGTGATAGCCGCGAGGGGCTCGGGTTTGCCCTCGGCTTTATCTGGCTGGCGCTGGTGATCGGCATCGATGGCAGTCTGCTGATTGCCCAACTGGCCGGTGCGCTGGCCGCTTTCGCCGGTTTTCGCGCCCTGCTCGCCACCTTTGTTGGCATCAGGGTAGCGCCCGCCGGTCTGGCGCTGGCCCTCGCCTTTGTCCAGATGCTGGCCTGGCAATATGTGGAGGTGCCGCTGCTGGTATTGCTGCCGGTCTGGTTGCTGCCGCTGCTGGAGTGGGCGTTGCGTGACAAACCGTTGCCAGTGCGTTGGGGTGGACTGATCTTGCTCGCCGCGGCAGGAACCGGGCTCAGCCTGTGGTGGGTGTGGCCTGCTGCTTCTTTGTACTGATTTTTGCATGAAAAACAGGCAATTACAGTCATTTTTGCATACCCGCTCATACTCTTGGCAGATAATGATTGAGCCACCTATGTGTTTCAGATAAAAAGGTTTTTCATTTTATTTGGATACACACAGAACCCGGCCGCGCCGGGTTCTGTTTGCCTGCTTTGCGGCACATAAGGAGGCCACAGTTGCGCAGTCAAGGATCTGAGCATCTGTTTTTTCGCCATTTCACCGGACAGGGACGCATCGACGGTCTCTGCATTCTGCTGGTCACTCACCTGCTTCCCGATCGCCCCCGTTTTATCGAAGCGCTTTCCCGGATTGGGCGGATTGGTGCCATTTTACCCAAACCGAAATCGGTACACGGCCCGACCCTGGAGTGGGTATCCCAGCACTATCCGGTGCTGCCCCTCAACCGGCGCTGGACCAATGATCCCGACAGCCTTATCCAGCAGATTGCACCGCTGGTGGCCCCCCACGAGCGGTTGCTGATCCTCGATATTGGCGGTTACTTTGCCAAAACACAGGTGATCTTGAGTGAATACTTTGGCCCCCGTTTCCTAGGGGTGGTGGAGATGACCGAGAACGGCCATCAACGCTATGAGCAAGAGGTGCTGGCGACCCCGGTGGTGTCGGTGGCTCGCAGCCCCCTCAAGCAGGCCGAGGATATCCAGATTGGTTTGAGCGTGGTCTACTCCGCGGAGTCGCTGGCTCGTAACCTCAACCGTACTTTCAACGTCTGCGAAGCCGTGCTGTTTGGCTATGGCAAGGTGGGGCGCAGCATCGCCCGCGACCTGCGTTGTCGCAACCTCCATCTCGGGCTGGTGGAGACCGATGTGCTGCGACAGGTCGAAGCGCTCTCTCACGGTTTTCGCTTGATCACCAAGGCTGAAGCCTTGAGCCGCGCCGAGCTGGTGATCTGCTCTACCGGCAACGGCTCGCTGGACTTGGCGGATCTGCAGGCGCTGCGCCCCGGCACCATGGTCGCCTCGGTCACCTCGGCCGACGACGAGTTTGCCTTCTCGCTGGCCCAGTTGCCGTGGCCGAGCGAAGAGGTGTGCCCCCATGTGCTGGCCCTCAACCGGCCGGATGGCACCCAGATCTACCTGCTCAACCGGGGCGAGGCGGTCAACTTCGTTCATGGCGCCGTGATTGGCGAATATGTCTATCTGGTGCTGGCGGAGATCATGGAAGGGATCCGGATGCTGGCGGCAGGCCCTCTTGCACCCGGCCTGTTCGAGCTGCCAGAATCGGCGATGCGTACTATTGCCCGCCATTGGCTGGCCGATTTTCATGGGGTTGATCAGCACTGATTTGACCGAATCGGGATCGGCCATTGGGCGGCAGTACGCCATTTCCCGCCATTGGCCGCTTTTTTATGGAGTCACTCATGACCGAGTCTGAAACCCTGATCAGCAAACCCCGCATCGAAATCCGCTACTGCACCCTCTGTCGCTGGATGCTGCGCGCCGCCTGGCTGGCGCAGGAGCTGCTCTCCACCTTCGACAGCGATCTGGGGGAGGTGGCGCTGGTGCCGGCCAGCAAGGGGGAGTTCCGCATTCTGGTGAGCGGGGTGCAGGTGTGGGATCGGGTGGTCGATGACGGCTTCCCTGAGGCCAAGGAGATCAAGCAGCGGGTGCGTGACGTCATCGCCCCTGAGCGGGATCTCGGCCACTCGGATCGCAAGGCGGCCGAGTAACGCCAGATGGGCAGAGCGCCTCGAAAAGGTGCTGAGCATGAGAGCGAAAGGAGAGGGAGGCGATGGCCTCTCTCTCCTTTTTTGCCTTTGGCTGTTTGCCTGGCTCCAGAAGGGTTATAAGCGCGGCTCGGCCAGATGACTGCCGATATAGCGGGCCCGCTTGTGGGACTTGATGCGGCTCACATCGACCCACACCAGCCCGTCGATGCAGTGGTTGAAGTCGGGGTCGATGCCAAAATCCATAAACTGGACGCCGCCCGGCTCGCACAGCTCGGAATACTGCTTGTAGAGGGTAGGGATGGCGCAGCCCAAATTGTCGAGGCGGGCCTTGAGTGCTTTGAGGTCGGCGCCGTAATCCAACCCCTCGAACAGAGGTTGCGTCTCGGGGTAGGGACGGCGGGAGGGGGCCAGCGCCAGCTCGGGGGCAAAGTGCTGGCGGTAGAAGCTCACCAGCAGATCCTTGGCCGCCGGCGGCAGGCTGCCGGAGAGCGACACCGGGCCAAACAGGTAGCGGTAGCGGGGATAGCGGGCCAGATAGGCACCGATGCCGAACCAGAGATAATCGAGCCCCCGCTTGCCCCAGTAGGCGGGCTGGATAAAGCTGCGGCCAAGCTCGATGGCCTGCTCCAGCCGGGGCAGCAACTTATCCTCGAAGCCGAACAGGGTATGGCTGTAGAGACCATCTTTCCCCTTGCTGGCCAGCAGCTCGGCCACCGGGGCGAACCGGTAGGCACCGATAATGTCGAGTCGGGCCGGATCCCAGAGGATCAGGTGGTGATAGTCGTTGTCAAAGCCATCGAGATCCCGCCGCTTGCCGGATCCTTCCCCCACAGCGCGAAAGGCGATCTCCCGCAGTCGCCCCAGCTCGCGCAGGATCACCGAGTGGCTCAGTTCGTGGCGGCGGTAGAGGTAGATCCCCTGACCATCCGGGGTGGTGCCGAGCTGCTCGCAGCTTTCGATGGCCTGTTTGAGTTGGCGGCGATCCTCCGGCAGGGCGATGGGGGCCTCGGTCTGCAGGCGCCCTGCCTTGCCACGGCCAATCCGGTAGAGGTGGTTGCGCACCAGCCGCGCCGCCGTCTTGGCGGGCAGCTCCTGAAAACTGCCGAGCGGAATGCGCGCCCCTATGGTCACCGGCAGGGTCTGCCCCTGCTGGCGAAACAGCTGACGCACCAGCAACAGGGCGGAGGCGGGCTTGTTGAGCCAGGAGGCGAGATAGAACCAGAGGCTGTTGCGCCCCCCCAGATGGATGGGTACCAGCGGGGTGCGGGTGCGCTGGGCCAGTTTGATAAAGCCTGCCTGCCAGGGGCCGTCTTTCACCCCCTTGAGGCCAAGCCGCGAGACTTCGCCTGCGGGGAAGATCACCAGCGCCCCTTCATGGGCGAGGTGTTCATTCATGGCGAGGATGGCCTGTCGATCGGTCTTGCCCTCCATATTGTCTACCGGCAATAGCAGAGGGCGCAGCGGCGCGAGCTGGGCCAGCAGCTGGTTGGCGACGATCTTCACATCGGGTCGGATGCGGCCGAGCAGTTGCAGCAGCGCCAGTCCGTCCAGCGAGCCGATGGGGTGGTTGGCGACAAGAATGACCCGGCCGCTGGCGGGAATATGCTCGAGTTGCGCCTCGCTGACCCGATAGTCGAAATCGAGTTGGGTCAGCGCCTGCTCGACAAAGTCGAGGCCGCGCAGGTGCGGATAGCGGGCGGCAAAGTCGGCAAAGGCCTGTTCGTTGAGCAACCAGCCCAGCAGCCGCTTTAACAGCGGGGTGAGCAGGGGGTAGCCAAGCAGGCGGGGGAAGTGCTGGGTCAGCAGGGTATCGATAGTGAACATCTGGAGGGCTCCGGCGATCCGTTGCTCCCAGCATGATGTGACACTGTTCCCGCGACATGTCAGCGGGATGACAGTTTGATGGCAGCGGCGGCCAGTTGCTCCTGAGCGACTCTCCCCGGTTTCCCTTTGTTGATGGGTGATGGCCAGATAGCAAGGGGGGAGCCGGTTAACCGGCTCCCCCCTTGGTTGTCATGGTAATCGATTAACCGCGCCAGGCTGCGGTGAGGCGCACCAGCTCCACCAGGGTGGCGACCGATTTCTCCATGGATTGCAGCGGGATGAACTCGTGCTTGCCGTGGAAGTTGTGGCCACCGGTGAAGAGGTTGGGGCAGGGCAGGCCCATAAAGGAGAGGCGGGCGCCATCGGTACCGCCGCGAATGGGCTTGATTTTCGGCACCACGTCGGCGGCTTCCATGGCGGCCTTGGCCAGCTCGACGATATGCATGTGCGGCTCAATCTGGCTGCGCATGTTGCGATAGCTGTCGGTCAGGGTCAGCTCGATGCGGGCCTTCGGATACTCGGCCTGCAGGGCGGCCACCCGGCTCTGCATCTCGGCCTTGCGTGCGGCGAAGTGCTCGTCGTCGAAGTCACGGATGATGTAGTGCAGGGTGCTCTCCTCCACGGTGCCGCTCATCTGGGCCAGATGGAAGAAGCCCTCATACCCGTCGGTGCACTCCGGGGTCTGCTCGGCAGGCATGGCGGCGTGGAAGCGGGCGGCCAAGGTCTGGCTGTTGATCATGGTCCCCTTGGCGGTGCCGGGGTGGACGTTATTGCCGATAAAACGAACTGTGGCGCTGGCGGCGTTGAAATTTTCATACTCCAGCTCGCCCAGTTCGCCGCCATCCACGGTATAGGCCCACTTGGCCGGGAATCTCTCCAGCGGGAACAGGTTGGCGCCGCGGCCGATCTCCTCATCCGGGGTAAATCCGACCCAGATATCGCCACGTGGGATCTCGGGGTGGGCCTGCAGGTGGTCGATGGCGGTGAGGATCTCGGCAATGCCCGCCTTGTCGTCGGCGCCAAGCAAAGTAGTGCCGTCGGTGGTGATGAGATCCTGACCCAGGTAGTTTTTCAGGAAGCGGTAGTCACGAATGGCGAGCACCTCGTCACCCTTGCCAAGGCAGATGTCGCCGCCCTGATAGTTTTCGATGATTTGCGGTACTACCTGCTCCGCCTCGTAGTCGGCGGTGTCCATGTGGGCAATCAGGCCGATGGAGGGGGCGTCCGGCTGGTTGCCTGGCAGGCAGCCGGTGAGGTAGCCGTGCTCATCCAGAGTGACCCGGGTCAGCCCCAGCGCCTTCATCTCTTCTTGCAGGGCACGGGCAAAGATCAGCTGGCCTTCGCTGCTGGGGCAGGCTGGATTGGTCTCATCGGAGCGGGTATGAAAAGTTACGTAACGCAGAAAACGCTCAAGCAGGGTATCCATTAGTCAGCCTCTAACCGATTGTGAGCGGTCATTGTGGCCAATCCGTGCGGGGCACTCATTGCGTCAGCGCAGGTTTTTCCCATTTTTTGACGCAAGGGAAGAGCGGCGAATGTGCGGCGCGCGGGGCAACGTCCGGGAGGGAGATCGCATAAATGTGGCATTTATTGCGATATTTAGGCGCTGGCGGTGGCGGCCAAAATCCCCTCAGCGACCGCACAGCAAGGCGTCAGCCCAATCATGGCGTTTCACACACTTTTCAAGGGGAAACCGGGCTGTCGCATAACCTGCGCCATCCCAGAGCCCGCCTGCCCGCCAGCAAGATTTGATCGACTTATTAAAAGGGGATTTTGAACACTATTTTTTATTGTCACTGCCCGCGGTAAGTGTGTACACTCCGCGCCGATCCAAGGGCAACCCTGAAGCAGGCAGAGCCGCCAGAAACCCGACCGATCATACGCCTATAGGGCGAGGCACGCAGAAACGACAGACACTGCTGGGGAATGGTTTCTTTAATACCGGTTAGGCTCCGGTATCAGGGAGAACAACAGACTCTCATCCTTCATTTGACCGAGTGGGCCACCGGCTCATCATCTTCCCTTGTCATGGGCGGTCACTGACGGTGAGGTGGGCTGTGGTTGTTGTCGTCTATCAACACGCATGCGTGCTGGCGCCTTCGCTTCTCTTCCTTGGAACCCTCTCCTTCTGTCGGGATCGCTGCCGAATGATGAACTGACGGCGTGGCTGATGTCGTCTGTCATCAAAGTACCGCGGCGCTACGGCATAGTGGCACCGCATACCGTTGAGCTTGATGTAAAGCCACCAGCCCCACATCAAGACTCGTTACTTCCCCAAGATCCACCAGGCAGCCTCTGGCTTGCCGCGATGTGCAAAGGGTTGGTTTGAGTGGCTGCGTCTCGTGATGGCAGCGCTCGCCGTACTCTGCACTAGATGGTCTGGATGTGATTGAGGGTAACGAAGGCGACTTTGGGTCGCTCATTTGCGAGGCATAGCCCATGACTAACTGGTCCAGCAAGGACTCCTTGAAGGTCTACAACGTTCCCTACTGGGGTGCGGGTTTTTTCAATATCAATGACGCCGGTCATGTGACCGTCGCCCCCGACAAATCACGCCCTGACGCGCATATCGTGCTCTCTGACGCCATCGAACAGTTGCGTCAGTCCGGGCTGACCACCCCCGTGTTGCTGCGCTTCCCCGACATTCTCAAGAGTCGGGTCGATGCGCTGTTCAACGCCTTTGGTCAGGCCATCGAAAAGTCTGGCTATGAAGGGGACTACCTCTGCGTTTACCCGATCAAGGTAAACCAGCAGCGTCGTGTCATCGAGACCATCAGCCAGTCCTACAGCGACAAGCCCCGGCTTGGCCTGGAAGCTGGTTCCAAACCGGAACTGCTGGCCGTGCTGTCCCATCACCATGAGCAAGGCTCTGTGATCGTCTGCAACGGTTACAAAGACCGCGAATATATCCGCCACGCCCTCTTGGGCAACCTGATGGGCCACAAGGTCTACATCGTGGTGGAGAAGCCCTCCGAACTGGAAATG
Source organism: Aeromonas sp. ZOR0001 (assembly GCF_000801015.1). Classification (NCBI taxonomy): domain Bacteria; kingdom Pseudomonadati; phylum Pseudomonadota; class Gammaproteobacteria; order Aeromonadales; family Aeromonadaceae; genus Aeromonas; species Aeromonas sp. ZOR0001. The sequence goes on from NZ_JRJY01000091.1 coordinate 56,100, forward strand.
GTGCTGGACGAGTCAGCTCGTCTCAACATCAAGCCCAACATCGGGGTGCGTGCCAAGCTCGCTTCCACCGGCTCCGGCATGTGGGAATCGAGCGGTGGCTCCATGTCCAAATTTGGTCTCTCCGCCTCCCAGATCCTGGCGCTGATCGAACGTCTGCGCGGGCTGGGCAAGCTGGATTGCCTGCAACTGCTGCACTTCCATCTGGGCTCCCAGATCGCCAATATCCGCGACATTCAGGGCGGCATCCGTGAGTGCGGCCGTTTCTACGCCGAACTGCGTCGCCTCGGTGCCAACATCGAGGTAGTGGACGTCGGTGGCGGCCTGGGTGTGGACTACGAGGGAACCCGTTCCCAGAGCCACTGCTCCGCCAACTACAGCCTCTCCGAGTACGCCAACAACGTGGTATGGGGTATCGGCGATGTCTGCCGCGAGTTCGATCTGCCGCACCCGACCATCATCAGCGAGTCTGGCCGTGCCCTGACCGCCCACCACGCCGTGCTGGTCACCAATATCATTGGTGCCGAAGGGGTGGAGATGAACGACATCAGCGCGCCGGACGAAGATGCGCCGACCATTCTGCAGAACATGTGGAAAGGCTGGCTGGATCTGCGCAGCGAAGATCCCTCCCTTCTGGAGATCTTCCATGACTCGGTGGCAGATCTGGGTGACGTGAATACCCAGTACACCATGGGCCTCTTGAACCTTGAACAGCGTGCCTGGGCCGAGATGCTGCACCAGAACACCTGTCTGGCACTCAAAGAGATGCTCAACCCGGTCAACCGCAACCACCGTGCGCTGGCTGACGAGCTGAGTGAAAAGCTGGCGGACAAGTGCTTTGCCAACTTCTCTCTGTTCCAGTCCCTGCCGGATGCCTGGGGTATCGGTCAGGTATTCCCGGTGATGCCGCTGGCTGGTCTCGATCGTCCGCTTAGCCGTCGCGGTATCCTGATGGATATCACCTGTGACTCCGACGGTCAGGTCGAGCACTATGTCGACGGTCTGGGGGTCGAGAGCACCCTGCCGATGCCGGTTTATGGCGAAAACGAAGAGTGCCACGTCGGCTTCTTCCTGGTCGGTGCCTATCAGGAGATCCTCGGCGATCTGCACAACCTGTTCGGTGACACCCACTGCGCGGAAGTGTGGCTGGACGAAGAGGGCAAGATGGACATTCGCAACGTGGTGCGTGGCGACACCGTCGACCAGCTGCTGCGTTACGTCAACATCGACCCGTCCGTGATCCGCGAAAACTACCAGCGGATCGCCGCTCACCCGGCGCTGGACGATGCCACTCGCAAAGCCCTGCTCGACGAGCTGGAGCTGGGCCTGCAAGGCTACGCCTATCTGGAAGACGAATAAGCCTCTGGCTTGTTTGCCCCGTCGATGAAAACAACATGACGGGAATGAAAAAACGGCGCCTACGGGCGCCGTTTTTGTTGCCGGGGGGCCATCCGGCGATATGACGGGGCGCTCGACTCATCTTCATTCGGATAACCGATGGTGGCTCGGGGCATCCGCAGGCCACAGATCTGGCAGATATCTGTCCCTTGCAGCCGCTTCCCTTGATCTGCATCAAGCTTGAACCTCGGTGGTTATTTTACGGTCAGGAGTGATGTTGATGGGATGTAACAAAAGGATATACATATGGAACTGAAAAGGGACCCGAGATGCTATACCGACGTCTGTATCGACGGTAAGTGGTATCACTACGACCACTGCAGCACCAACGTCTACATGCTGATGGGAGGCGCTGCGCCGAGCCTTCAGCTGGCCTATGAGCCGAGCAGCGAAGAGGAGCTGATCGAGATGCTCCAGCAGCTGGGGCGCTTCTGACTTACCGAATTGATGTCTTGCCATATGGCCATCGGGCGCGTTGCCACGATGGCCACCACTCTTAATCGCTGCAGCTTATCTCAGCGAGTTTTTTTGCCAAATAGCCCCTTGCCTAGCTCCAGCATGGCGACGGCCGCAGCGTAGCTGCTATCAGACTTGCCTATCTCGTCCGCTACATAGAGAAAATTGGATTGGTACTTCTCGACGGCCTCCCGTGGACTGGTCGCGTCAATAAAGTCCTCCTCCACCTCGAATCCTTGGGTCAGCAGTGCCGCCTTTTCACTCAGAAAAGTCGGAGACGCCATGTCGATAAAGGTGTATTGCTGCCGATTGGATGCCGGAATGGTAAAAAACTGGTATCTGGCCATGGGTAAATCCTCGCTTGAAGCGGGTGATAGATGACGTGACGCTGGTTTTAATCTGTGGCTCGCAGGCGGCTTGGTTTCCCTCGACATCGCAGACCGTGCGTGTCAGGAATGCCGCATTTTGTTTTCGTTCGAGACTACTTTGTTGGCGTTTGCCCGGCAAGTGGGTCGCAGAGATTTTCTGGATGATCCGAGCAACCGAGATGTTGTGGGCAGGGGCGAGACCGGGATAATGCCGGGCTCACGTTGAGCCCGGCTTGTCAGCGCTCTGTTACAGCATGAAGCTCTGTACCATGGCGCGCAGCTGTTCGGTGAGCTGGTGGATCTGGCGGGCGGCATCGCGGGCGGCGTTGGCTACTTGCAGCGCCTCGTCGCTGCCATCGGAGATGCGCACCACGTTGCGTTCGATCTCGTTGACCACGGCGCCCTGCTGCTCGATGGCGCTGGCGATGATGGCGTTGGTATCGACCATCCGATCCACCTTCTCGGTGATGGCGCCAAAAGCCTGTTTTGCCTCCTGCGCCAGCCCGACCCCCTCCTGCGCTTCATGGCTGACCGCCGACATGGCGGTGACCGAGGCGCGGGCACCGGATTGCAGCTGTTCAATCATCTGCTGGATCTCGACGGTGGCCCCCTGGGTGCGGTTGGCAAGAGACCGCACCTCGTCGGCCACCACCGCAAAGCCGCGACCCTGCTCACCGGCCCGGGCCGCTTCGATGGCAGCGTTGAGAGCCAGCAGGTTGGTCTGTTCGGCGATGCCGCGGATCACGCTGATGACGCCGCCAATCTGACTGCACTGCTGCTCCAGCTGGCCGATGGTGTCGGCGGTACGCAGCACCTCGCGGTTGATATGGTCGATGGCCTTGATGGTGCGCTCCACCACATCCTCGCCCTGACCGACCACGTTCTGCGCCTCCTGGGTCATGCGGGCGGCTTGCAGAGCGTTGCCTGCCATGTCTTGTGAGGTGGCGGCCAGCTCCTTGATGGCGGTGGCGACCTGATGGGTCTCCCCTTGCTGATCGGCAATCACCTCCTGCGAGCGGCAGGTGCGCGCTTCGATCTCGGTAGCGCTCTCCACCACGGTGACGCCATTTTCCCGCACTCGCAGCATCAGGGTGCGCAGGGTCTCCAGGGTCACGTTGTAATCCCGGCTGATGGCGGCCAGTTCGTCCTGACCAACGATCTCGATATGCTGGCTGAGATCCTGGGCGTTGACCCGGGCGGCGATATCACGCACCCGCCCCACGGTGTCGCGCAGGGAGAGATAGGCGCCGATCATCAGGTAGAGGTAGAGCAACAAGCTGACGGTCAGCGGCGCTGTGACCCACCAGAAGTGGCGTTGGTTGGCGGCCAGCCGCTGATGCAGGTCGGCCTCCAGCCGCTGGCGTACCTGGCCTGCCAGTGCGGTGATGGCCTCGTCCATCTTATCTCCCAGCGCTTGCACCTCCTTGGTGGATAGTTGCACCAGCTGATCCTTCATCATCTTGTTTTCCATGGTCTCGACCCCCTGACGCACCAGCTGTATCAGAGCATCGGTCTGCTGACCCAGCTCGGCGCGGTAGGCCGGTTCAATCTGGTAGAGCAGGGTCAGATCGGCCTCCAGCTCTTGCAGAGTGGCGCTGATAAGGTCGAGACGAAAACGCAGGCCGCTGTAGCCCTCGGCCTGAAACAGGCCGAAATCGGCGATGGTGGCGGCGCGATCCCGCACCTGAGCCAGCAGGTCGCGCAGTTGCGGCAACCGCTCACTGGCGAGGATCACCATGTAGTAGGTACCGAGCGCCGGATCCTGGATAAGGCTGCTACTGGCGGTAATGTGCTTGTAGAGGTGGCGCACCTCGGTCAGCAGCTTGTCGTGGCGCAAGTTGCTCTGCTCCACTTCCAGCTTGTCCGCTTCACTCTGCAGGGCGGCCCAGCCTTGCTGGATCACCTCAAAGGAGGGATTGTTCTGGCGGGTGTCGGCAAAGGCTTGCAGGCTCTGATCAACGGCTTGTGCGGCTGCCTTGACCTGATCATCACCGACCGGATCCACTTCATAGGCGTGACGGGTTACCAGATTGCGATGGGTGAGCAGGGCTTGCTCGATAGCGGGAATGGGGGCGAGATTGACCACGCCGGCCAGCTCGCGGTTGGCCTGGACGTTGTCATCCAGCAGCCGCCCCAGCAGATTGGTCATGCTGTAGGCCAGTGGCAGCAGCATCAGGCAGGACCAGAGCAGGAATTTGTATTTGAAGGAGAGCTGGTTGCCCAGCCGGATGGCGGGGTTGAAAATCCATTTCATATTAGGCCTCGATACCTGAGTGCGGGCGTGAGTCGTGTTGCCTGAATAGTACTCCGAGCGGCCTCCCTTGGGTGATGGCCGGTTGCAAGTTGTGATCCCCTTGGCTTTTTACTTCCGGGCGGGGCGCCGTCAGCCGAGCCAATAGAAAACGGGCCACCCGAAGGTGACCCGCGGTAGATAAGAGGACACCGATCAGTTGAACGCCAGGAAGGGCGAGACGCAGAGCAGCAGGCCGGTGACGATGATGATGTAGAGGGAGGTGCCCTTGTACTTGTGCAGCGCCGGTACCTGATAGACCAGATAGGCCGGGATGAGGCAACCCACCATGCCGAAGATGGGGCTGCAGATGGAGGTGAAACTCAATACCGGTGCGTTGAGCACGATGGCCCCCCAGGAGAGCATGACAGTAAAGACCATGATCCCTTTGCCTACCAATCCTTTGTTGATGCGGTTTTCCGGCAGCACCCGGCGCAACAGGTTCATCGCCAGACCCTGACAGGCTTCACGGAAACCGAGGTAAACGCCGAAGTAGGCGGTCATTACCGCAAAGATGTTGAGGGTGAGGCTCAGGAGCTTGAGGGTCTGGCCGGGCATCCCCTGGGCTACCATGGCCAGCGCGGAGATGTTCTCCTCGGAGGCTTTAACCGCCTGATCGTGACCCATGGCAAGAGTGAAGGAGACCGCGTAGAAGAACACCACCACGAACAGGATGCCGAAGGCGATATTCATGGCGCGCATCGCCTTGAAGCGGGCCACTTCCAGCGACTTTTCCCGCGAGCGGTAGGAGATCACCATGGGGCTCAGGCTCTGGATAAAGAGGATGGAGGTGAGGGTAAAGGGCAGCATGATGATGGCATCCTTCATCCAGTCACCGGCAGCGGGCATGGCGGTGATGTTGGCCGCATCCCACTTGTCCACCATCATCAGGCCGAGCACGGCCACCACGCTGATCTTGGTCAGCACCATAAAGGTGGAGATCTTGAACAGCAGGTTTTCGCCGCGCGAGGCCAGTGCCACCAGACCGCAGATCAGCACCAGACCGTAGAGCGGGTTTTCGGAGAGCAGGCCGTCGGTGACGCCGAAGCTCTGCAGGAAGGAGGCGCTGTCATTGGTGATGGCGGTGGAGTAGACGAAGACCCAGATCACCAGCATCACGAAGTAGAGCGCGCCGAGCAGTACACCCCAGTTCTTGCCAAGGTAGCCGGTGATGACGCTGGGGTAATCCTTGCACTCCGGCGAAGTGGCCAGGGTGTTGATAAAGAGGCGCTGGAACATGTACATGGCGGGGTAGCCGATCACCGCCGAGAGCAGAAAGACCCACAAGCCCATCAGACCCACCTGTACCGGCAGGAAGACGATCCCTGCGCCGATGGCCATGCCGATGCTCATGATGATCCAGCCCCAGTCGGTGCTGTCGAAGCGAACCGCTTCTTTCCATTCCAGCGTGCCCATCACGGGGCTGGCGAGTGTAGTGCTATGCGCGTCCATTAAAACCTTCTTTTTTGTAGGGATGTGGGAAAGCGGCGCAAATATAGTTGAATGAAACTGTCATAAACAATGCCCATAAGAGTACTTTTGTTCAAATCAGGATGGTGATCACGGTTTATATTGAGGCCGAAAGGTGCCTTTAAACGCCATTTTTGTATCTTTTTGTTGAATGGATAAAATAAAAAGCAAATAATGTTGAACGGAATGAGATTCGTGATTGCAAAAAAAATTGCACAAACAGGAGTGGCTATATGAAACGCATCATCACAGCAGCAGCGGCACCTGACGCTATCGGTCCCTACAGCCACGGCACTGCCTATGGCGACCTCATCTTTACTTCCGGTCAGTTGCCGGTTTGCAAGCAGCAGGGGGGTGTGGTGGAAGGGGGGATTGCCGCCCAGACCCGCCAGTCACTGGAAAACCTGAAATCCGTGCTGGAAGCCGCTGGCGGCTCGCTGGATACCGTGCTCAAAACCACCTGTTACCTCGCCGAGATCAGCGATTTTGCCGCGTTCAACGAGGTCTATAAAGCCTATTTCCAGAAAGATTGTCCGGCGCGCAGCTGCTTCGCAGTGAAGGATCTGCCGATGGGCGTCAAGGTTGAAGTGGAAGCGATCGCCCATATCGCTCGTTAATGCTGATAAAAAGGTTCAAGTGATGAAACAAGCGTGGCAGCAGTATCTGCAGATTATTCAACAGGTTGTCAAACCAGCGTTGGGTTGTACCGAGCCAATCGCCGCCGCCTATGCCGCAGCGGTCGCCACCCGGCAACTGGGCTGTGAGCCCGGTCGCCTCGAGGTCGCGGTGTCGGACAATCTCTATAAAAACTCGATGGGTGTCTATGTGCCGGGCACCGGCAAGATCGGTCTGGCCATTGCGGCCGCGGCCGGTGCTATCGGCGGTAACGCCGATGCCGGGCTGGAGGTGCTGGCCGCGATCCAGCCAGAGCAGGTGGATCGTGCCCAGCAGCTGATCGATGCCGGCAAGGTGCAGGTGAGCCGCACCGCCGCCCCCGAGTTTATCTTCTGCCGCGTGACCGTTTATGGCACTGATGACAAGGGTGAAGAGCACAGCGCCGAAGTGACCCTGTGCGGCGGTCATACCCGCATCGTCGAGCAGCGCCGCGATGGTGAAGTGACCTTCACCGCCGATCAGAGCCAGGGCGGCGCCACCGGTTCCATCTGCGATGGCGTCGATATCAGCATCGCCGCCATCTACGAGTTCGCTACCCAGGTGGAGTTCGAGCAGATCAGGTTCATCCTCAAAGCCTCCGAGCTTAACGGCAAGCTCTCTGCCGAGGGGATGAACAACCCCTATGGTCTCGAGATCGGGCGCACCATGCAGCAGAACATCAATGCCGGTCTTATCGGCGAGGATGTGATGAACCGTATCGTGATGATGACGGCGGCCGCCTCCGATGCCCGCATGGGGGGGGCGACCCTGCCTGCCATGAGCAACTTCGGCAGCGGCAACCAGGGCATTGCCGCCACCATTCCGGTGATGGTGATTGCCGAGCGCTTTGCGGCCAGCGAAGAGCAGCTGGCTCGCGCCCTCATCATGAGCCATCTGGGCGCCATCTATATCAAGTCCCACTATCCGCCGCTGTCGGCCTTCTGTGGCAATACCGTGACCAGCGCGGCCGCCTCCATGGCCATGGTCTATCTGGCGGGCGGCAGCTTCGAGCAATCCTGCTTCGCCATCCAGAACGTGCTGAGCGACAGTGCCGGTATGGTGTGCGACGGGGCGAAAGCCTCCTGCGCCATGAAGGTGAGTACCTCCTCCGGTGCGGCGGTGCGCGGCTTCCTGATGGCCCTCAACAGCCACTCGGTGTCGGGTCAGGGGATCGTTGCCGGCAACGTGGATCAGACCATCCGCAACGTCGGTCAGATGGTGAAGGAGGGCATGTCTGCCACAGACAGCACCATTATTGATATCATGTCCGCCTGATGTCCCTGTCGGTTGCTGCCCGGCGCCCATTGTCCGGCAGCAACCCTTGCAAGAAGGTCCCATTGTGAAGCTGCAAGAGTTGAGTCCGAGCGATTTTGAGATCCTCAAGTCGATGGAGAACATAGTGGATGGCATCGCCGCCATGTATGGTCAGCACACTGAAGTGCTGCTCCACAGTCTGGATGCGCGCAATCCCTCGATCGTCAAGATTGCCAACGGCCATATCACCGGCCGCAGTGTCGGCGCCCCCATCACCAACCTGGCGATGATGAAGCTCAAGAGCGGGCAGGATATCTCCAGCCCCTACATGACCAAGTGTGCCACCGGCAAGACGCTGCGCTCCATCACCACCGTTATTCGCAACGGGGAGCACAGGGCCATCGGGTTGCTCTGCATCAACAGCGACATGGATGCCCCGCTGCAATCCGTGCTGCGCACCATGATGCCGGAGTGCATGCATCCCCACGAGAGCCATGCCACCCCGGAGGTGTTCGCCCGCAACATCGACGAAGCGCTCAACAGCACCATCGACACCGTCAGTGCCGAGGTGCGCGGCAACGAGGCGGTGCCTCCGTCCCAGAAGACCCGGGTCATCGTCAACCAGCTGCACGACATGGGGATCTTCGAACTGAAAGACAGCGCCCAGATTGCGGCGCGCCAGCTCGGGATCTCGGTCCACTCCATCTACCGCTATCTGCGGGAGATCAAGAAGGGCTGAGCCGATACACTCTGGCCAAATTGGTAGCAAACGGGTCAATCCTGACCCGTTTTTTACGCCCGTTTTAGCCTCTTTGTTTGGGCCATCCTTCGGGCTCATCTGCTATCATCACCCCCCTTTATTTTTCTATCTCTCTGAACGTGCTGGAGAAATCATGTCTCGACTCATCTATCTGCTGCGCCACGGCCAGACCCGCTTCAATGCCGAGCAGCGTCTGCAGGGGCGTTGCAACTCCGATCTGACCGACAAGGGTGAGGCGCAAGCCATCGCCATGGGGCGGCGCCTTGCCGCCGAACTGGCGGATCCCGCCCGCTGGATCGTCTATGCCAGCCCGCTTGGCCGTGCCCGTCAGACTGCGCTGCTGGTGTGCGAACAGCTGGGCTTGTCAGCCGATCGCATCGTCTGGGACGATCGGTTGATGGAGCTGGGGATGGGGGAGTGGGAGAGCTGCCAGATCCCGGCGCTGCGTCTTGCCCACCCCGAGCTCGATACCGGCAAAGGGGACTGGTATCTGCAGGCACCGGGTGCCGAGAGCTTCGAGAGCATTCAGCGCCGGGCACACCAGTGGTTGCAGGATCCCGCCATCGCCGAGCGGGCCATCGTCATCTCCCACGGTCTGCTCGGCGCCATGCTGCGTGGCGTCTATGCCGATCTCGACTATAAGGCGACCTGGTCACAGGAGTTGCCGCAAGATGCCTTCTATAAGCTGCAGGATGGCCACATCACTCGCATTGCTTGCTCGTTGCCGTGAGGTGGCACCATGGCATGGACCATGATTGCCACCTTCGGATGCCCATTTTTGCCGCAGTTCAACACATCAGAGCACCTTATCGCGGCAAGATGAGGTATCTTATGCCCCGATTTCATCCATTAAACGGATCCGAGACCCCATATGATCATCAAACCCAAGGTTCGCGGCTTTATCTGCACCACCACTCATCCGGTCGGTTGTGAAGCCAATGTTCGTCGCCAGATCGCTTATACCAAGGCCAAGGGCACCATCGAGAATGGTCCCAAAAAGGTGCTGGTGATCGGCGCTTCTACCGGTTATGGCCTGGCCTCCCGGATTGCGGCTGCCTTCGGTAGCGGCGCCGCCACCCTCGGCGTCTTCTTTGAAAAAGCGGGCACCGAGTCCAAGACTGGTACCGCTGGCTGGTACAACTCCGCCGCCTTCGACAAGGCCGCCAAAGAGGCGGGCCTCTACGCCAAGAGCGTCAATGGCGATGCCTTCTCCAACGAGTGCCGCGCCAAGGTGATCGAGCTTATCAAGCAGGATCTGGGTCAGATTGATCTGGTTGTCTACTCCCTGGCCTCTCCGGTGCGCAAGATGCCGGAAACCGGCGAAGTGGTGCGCTCTGCCCTCAAACCGATCGGTGAGGTCTACACCACCACCGCCATCGATACCAACAAGGACCAGATCATCACCGCCACCGTCGAGCCGGCGAACGAGGAAGAGATCCAGAACACCATCACAGTGATGGGCGGTCAGGATTGGGAGCTGTGGATGGCTGCTCTGCGTGATGCCGGCGTGCTGGCTGACGGCGCCAAGTCCGTGGCCTACTCCTACATCGGTACTGATCTGACCTGGCCAATCTACTGGCACGGTACTCTGGGTCGCGCCAAGGAAGATCTGGACCGCGCCGCTGCTGCCATCCGTGGCGATCTGGCTGCCAAGGGCGGCACCGCTCACGTGGCCGTGCTGAAATCCGTGGTGACCCAGGCTTCTTCCGCCATTCCGGTGATGCCGCTCTACATCTCCATGGCTTTCAAGATCATGAAGGAGAAGGGCATTCACGAGGGTTGCATGGAGCAGGTAGATCGCATGATGCGCACCCGTCTCTACGCGTCCGACATGGCGCTGGACGATCAGGCTCGCATCCGCATGGATGACTGGGAACTGCGTGAAGATGTGCAGCAGACCTGCCGCGACCTGTGGCCATCTATCACCAGCGAGAATCTTTCCGAGCTGACTGACTACACCGGCTACAAGCAGGAGTTCCTGCGCCTGTTCGGTTTCGGTCTGGACGAGGTCGATTACGATGCGGATGTAAATCCGGATGTGAAATTCGACGTGGTCGAGCTCTGAGTCTGACTCAAGTGAAAACAGGGCCCCGCGGGGCCCTGTTTTTTTGGCAAACATTCCGCTAATTTGCGGAATTTTATTATCAGCGATCACCTTTTTCCCATATCAAACCCGCTAGTCTTGCGCTGATCGGATCACAGACGGCATTGCCGAGGTACGGAAGCTATGACCACTCCAAACGAGGCGCCCAAGAAGCGCCAACTCCCCACAGTTTATACCCTGCTTTTCATCATCATCGCCCTGATGGCCGCCCTCACCTGGGTGCTGCCAGCGGGCAAATATGACTATGTCACCGCCAAGACCCAGCAGCCGGTTGCGGCAGCGGCCGTGGCCGATTACAGCGGCGACGAGCGGCTGTTGCCGGTGCCTGGCAGCTACACCGAGTTACCCGCCCACCCGCAAGGAGTGTTCGAGGTGCTCAAGGCCCCCATTCAGGGCTTTCACAAGGCGGCCGACGTGGCGCTGTTCGTGCTCATCATCGGTGGTTTTCTCGCGGTGACCATGCAAAGCGGTGCGCTCGATGCCGGGGTGGGGGCCATTGTGCGCGGCTTTGCCGGGCGTGAGCGGTTGCTTATCCCGGTGCTGATCGCCCTGTTTGCTCTCGGCGGCTCCACCTTCGGCATGGCGGAGGAGACGGTAGCTTTCTGGGCGCTGATCGTGCCGGTGATGATGGCGGCGGGCTTCGATCGCATGGTGGCGGCGGGGATCATCCTGCTCGGCTCCGGGGTCGGGGTGCTCGCCTCCACCGTCAACCCGTTTGCCACCGGTATTGCCTCCGGTTTTGCCGGTATCCCCATCGGCGAAGGGATCGGTTTGCGGGTTATCCAGTGGCTGCTACTGGTGATCTTCGCCTCCTGGTTCGTGATGCGCTACGCCAAGCAGGTGCAACAGGACAAATCCCGCTCCGTGCTGGCCGACATCGCCTATGACGACGAGTTCTCCCAGATGAAGAGCGGCAACCTCGCCTTCACCGGCAAGCAGAAGCTCACCATGCTGGTCTTCTTCGGCACCTTCCTGCTGATGATCTATGCGGTGGTGCCCTGGTCGGATTTGGGGATCGATGTGCTGCCCACCTTTGGCTGGTGGTTTGACGAGCTCTCGACCCTGTTCTTCAGTGCCTCCATCCTGATTGCGGTGATCAACCGGATGCCGGAATCCAACTATGTGGCGACCTTCCTCAACGGGGCACGGGATCTTATCGGGGTGGCGCTGGTGGTGGCGGTGGCGCGCGGCATCTATGTGGTGATGGAGCAGGGCGTCATCATCGACACCATTTTGCACTGGGCCGAAGGGCTGGTGACCGGCCTCTCCTCGTCGGTGTTCATCCTGATGGCCTATCTGGTGCACATCATCCTGAGCTTCTTTATCCCCTCCACCTCGGGGCTGGCGACTGTCTCCATGCCGCTGATGGGGCCGCTGGCGGACTTCTCCGGTATCTCGCGGGATCTGGTGATCACCGCCTATCAGTCCGCATCCGGCTGGATCAACCTGTTTGCCCCCACCGCCGCTCATCTGGTGGCCGGTCTGGCGCTCGCCAAGATCCCCTATGATCGCTTCGTACGCTGGGTGCTGCCCTTTATCATCGGCGTGGCCCTCATCACCATGGCGGTGCTGGTGGCCGGTGCTCTGTTGCACGGCTGATGGCACGGATAAAACCATGGATAACAAAAAGGCTCCGTAAGGAGCCTTTTTCATTGGCTTTGTTTACTGCTTGTAGCCTTTGAGGAAGCGGGCGAGGCGGCCGATGGCATCCTCCAGCTCCTCTTCCCGGGGCAGGAACACCAGCCGGAAGTGATCCGGTGCCGGCCAGTTGAAACCGGTGCCCTGCACCAGCAGCAGCTTCTCTTGCTGCAGCAGGTCGAACACCATCTTCTGGTCATCGCGGATGTCATACACCTTGGGGTCGAGGCGTGGGAACATGTAGAGCGCCCCCTTGGGTTTGACGCAGGAGACCCCGGGGATCTCGTTCAAGAGCTCCCATGCCTTGTCCCGCTGCTTGCGCAGGCGACCGCCCGGCAGGATCAGCTCGTTGATGCTCTGATAGCCACCGAGCGCGGTCTGGATGGCGTGTTGCATCGGCACGTTGGCACACAGCCGCATGGAGGCCAGCATCTCCAGCCCTTCAATGTAACCGCGGGCACGGCCTTTGGGGCCGGTGATGACCATCCAGCCCTGACGGAAGCCGCAGGCGCGGTATGCCTTGGAGAGGCCGTTGAAGGTCACCACCATCACATCGTCACACAGGGTGCAAACGCTGGTGTGGGAGATGTCGTCATAGAGGATCTTGTCGTAGATCTCGTCGGCGAAAATGATGAGGTTGTGCTGGCGGGCGATCTCGATCACCTCCAGCAGGAACTCGCTGCCGTAGACGGCGCCGGTCGGGTTGTTGGGGTTGATCAGCACCAGGCCGCGGGTGCGCGGGGTGATGCGGGCACGGATGTCATCGAGATCCGGATACCAGTCAGCCCCTTCGTCGCAACGGTAGTGCACCGCATGGCCACCGGAGAGGGTGACGGCGGCGGTCCACAGCGGGTAGTCGGGGGAGGGGACCAGCATCTCGTCGCCGTTGTTGAGCAGCGCCTGCATCGCCATCACGATCAGCTCGCTGGCGCCATTGCCGATGTAGATGTCGTCGATATCGACCTTGCGCATCCCTTTTTGCTGGTAGTACTGCATCACCGCTTTACGGGCAGAGAAGAGCCCCTTGGAGTCGCAGTAGCCCTGGCTCAGGGGCATGTTGAGGATCACATCCTTGATGATCTCTTCCGGCGCATCAAAGCCGAACGGGGCTGGGTTGCCGATGTTGAGCTTGAGAATGCGGTGGCCTTCGTCTTCGAGACGGCGAGCCTCTTTATGCACCGGGCCGCGGATGTCATAGCAGACATCGTCGAGCTTGTGCGACTTGTCGATTGTGAACATGGTGAGTGTGATTCCTTCCCCACAGGGACGCGTTGGCGAAAAAGGCGATTTTTAGTATCAAATTTCTTTTCCCCTATTCTTCACAGAATTGAATGCTAGAACAATCCTCTTTTTAGAAGAATTCCCTGATTTTTAGCCCTAAAACAGGGTTGCTAGAACGCTAAATTCAGCACGATCTTTGGTGCTAACCAAGGTTAACTAGTGAAACATGGGGAACGAATTAACAAAGCTGCCTGACTGTGTTGCAATATCCGGATCCTGTGGCACGATTGGCTTGTGTAAAAAATCGTCTTCGTCCCCCTTTTCGATGAGTTGAATGGCACTCATGGTGTCATCTTTATGTGGTTCGCTCATCGGTGTTCACTTCTGCGAGGTTTTCCCATGCAAGCACCCGTTCCAGGCCGCTATCGCCACTTCAAGGGGGGTTACTATCAAGTGCTTGCCCTGGCTTTGCATACCGAAACCCAGGAGCAGCTGGTAATTTATCAATCCGAGCAGGATGGTCAGGTCTATGCCCGACCCGTCGCCATGTTTATGGAGTGGATTGAGCATCAGGGGCAGGTTGTCAGCCGTTTTGCCCCTGCAGGAGACTGACCACGCCTCCGTTTATATCGCTCAAGGGATGAGCACTCGAGCTAAACGGTGTCACAAGTTGTCGCATGACGCCCTTGGGTATGAGATGTGCAGCCAGCTGTCTTAATGATAAATCCCTTATCTAATCAACTAATTGTGACGAATGTCACATTGAGTGAGCCCCGCCTGCCGGGTTCGCAATCTGGACTCACACTCCCATAATGCTGCGCTTGTTCAAGCATGGGCCCTTCTCGGGTCTTGTTCGGTGTTATCTCAAATGGGAGAAATAATGTGAAACCTGTTGCTGCTGAGTTTATGGGCACTTTCTGGCTGGTATTGGGCGGATGCGGCAGTGCCGTGCTGGCTGCAGCCTTCCCTCACGTCGGGATTGGTCTGCTGGGGGTCTCGCTGGCTTTCGGTCTGACCGTGCTGACCATGGCGTTTGCCATCGGCCATATCTCCGGTTGCCACCTCAATCCGGCCGTGACCGTCGGTTTGTGGGCGGGTGGTCGTTTTCCGGCATCCGGTGTACTGCCTTATATCGTGGCGCAAGTGTTGGGTGGCATTGCCGCCGCTGCCGTGCTTTACGTAATTGCCAGCGGTCAGGCCGGGTTTGATCTCTCTGCCGGTTTTGCTTCCAACGGCTACGGTGAGCACTCTCCGGGTGGTTACAGTCTGACTGCCGCACTCGTATGCGAAATGGTGATGACCGGTTTCTTCCTGTTCGTCATCATGGGCGCCACCGATAGCCGTGCGCCTGCCGGTTTCGCGCCGATCGCCATCGGTCTGTGCCTGACCCTGATCCACCTCATCAGCATTCCGGTGACCAATACCTCGGTCAACCCGGCTCGCAGTACCGGTGTTGCGCTGTTTGTCGGTGACTGGGCTATCAGCCAGCTGTGGCTGTTCTGGGTTGCCCCGATTGTCGGTGCCATTCTGGGTGCGCTGGCTTATCGCCTGGTGGCGACTGAGCAGAAGTAATCATTTGCGAAACAAAGTGTGGTATCGACACGCCTGCGGGCGTGTTTTTTGTTTCTGGAGGGGCGAGAAAAGAGCATTAACCGAGGCTAACCTCAGAGCCCTTTGGCCTGCAGCATCTCTTTGTAGCGCAGGTGGAGGAGCTGGACGCGCTCCACATAGGCACGGGTTTCCGCATAGGGCGGGATACCGCCATGTTTTTGTACGGCGCCCGTGCCGGCGTTGTAGGCCGCGGTCGCCAGCGCCACGTTGCCGTCATACTGCTTGAGCAGTCCCGCCAGGTATTTCACCCCGCCGAAGATATTCTGCTCCGCCAGCAAGGCATTGCCGACCCCCAACTCCCGCGCCGTGGCGGGCATCAGCTGGGTCAGCCCCATCGCCCCCTTGCGGGAGACCGCCAGCGGATTGAAAGCCGATTCCGCATGGATCAGCGCCCGGATCAGCGCCGGCTCAACCTGATAGGTTTTGGCGGCCGCCTTGATGGTGCTGGCATAGTCATAGAGAAACAGCCCTGTGGTTTGCCAGTTGACGCTGGATTTGGGATCGCAGGCGAAGCAGTCATTGAACAGCAGCAGCTCGTAATGGCCCTGTTCGGGTGCCATATCGGAGTAGCGAACCACCCCGTTCTGCTGCACCGATTTATAGACCTGGATCTGCTTCTTGCCGTTGGTGGCGACTGCCGCTGTTTGAGCGGTGTCGGGTTGTGAGGCGGGAGTGGCATCTTTGCTCGGACGCAAGGGGGAGGGCGCGGCGGTCAGGAAGATCACTTCCGCGGGAGGGGGAGTCTGGCTCCATCCGCTCAGGGGGATCAACAACATATGGCCTGCCAGCATCCATGCTTTCAACCCTAATACTCCTTCTTGTGATGACCATGTTGAGTAAAGCATCATGACGAGGGCAGAACAAGCGGCCAACAGGGGGCAAATGATCCGATTCGGTGACCGGGATCAAAGTATCCGCCGCAATAAAGGATTGTCATCATAAAGCACGGTTTTGGCAGTCAGGCGGTGGGTCATGGCCTCTTCTACCCGGTAAGCAAGCTGCCCATGACGCCCGCTTTTTTGTTGACGAAAGGCATGCTATCGTGCTGGCGTCATGTGGTCGGATTAGCGCACCGTATCTGGCACTAATAACTGATTATCAAAGGATTTGTCTGTGACAAGCAAGCTGGCGATGGAACTCACTTTCGAAGAGTACTGCGACGCCGACCTCTCCCTTATCAGGGACTATTACGAGACGACGTTTTCCCACTATGTGCCGGATCTGGCCGAGCGGATCTTTGTCGTGCGTGATGCTCACTGGCTGGTGGGGGCGGTACGGTTGCGGGACGAGGAGGAGTTTTACCATCTGTGCGGCTTTCGCCTGTTACCCCATTACCAGTCGCTGGGATTGGGATCTCGGCTGTTGCAGCACGCCTGCCACGGTCTGTTGGACAAACCTGTGGTCTGTCAGGCGCTGCCCTTCGAGAAGCCTTTCTATCTCAAGGCCGGGTTTGCCGATATGCCCCTCAATCAATTGAGCGGGTCGCTTTTCTCCCTCTACGAGCGGCAGCAGCAGCAGGGTTATCAGGTGGAGCTGCTGGTACGGGATACCACCCAGCCCCTCCTGAATTGAGCGGTTTAGCGGGGTTTGGTCAGCAGGTGGATCTTGCCCGGTGACAGCTCCAGCCCCAGCAGATTCTCCTTCAGCCACGCCTGATCCGGGTCCTTGTCATTGAGCTTGTAGACCGGTTTGGTCTCGAGCCGCTTCTCCATGCTCTGCAGCAGCATGTTGAGCATCAGCCCGAACTTCTTCTCGGCCGCCTCCGGCTCCAGCTTGTACTCCACCAGCTTCATGTTATCGAGAAACAGCGCGCTCTGGCTCTTGTCATAGCGGGGCCTCGCCTCATAGGTCATCTGCAGGCGGGCGTCATATTCGGTATTGTCTGGCAGGGCGATTTTGAGCTTGCCCTTGCCATAGACCCGGGCGGTATCGGGGCGTTGGCGACCGATCTGGACATCGCTCTGCTCAAGCGTCACATGGGCCTTGATGATGCCCGGCAGCTCCAGCTGTTTGTCGACTTGCACCTGAGATTGCAGGTACTGGTTTATCTGTTGCTCATTGATGTCATATGAGCCTTGGCCTAGCATGGCCAGGCTGAGCAGCATAGATTGCAGGATCATGCGTGCGACCTGATAGAATGGATTTGCCTTACAGCATACCATCCCGGCCGGTTGGGGTCTGCCCACCGCGCTGTTTGTCGATTAGAAGGAGTCCCCGTTGTTTAACGGTCTGGAACACGATCTTCAACTGCTGTTTTCCCGTTTTCTGGGTTGGCTGCTACTGCTTTTTCATACCGTGATTGTCACCGGGGTGTCGTTTCGGGTGGTGATGAAACGCCGTCCCATCGGGGTGTCGCTGGCCTGGCTGGCGCTGATCTATGCCATTCCGTTTGCCGGGGTGGGTTTCTATGTGCTGTTTGGTGAAATAAAGCTGGGGCGCCGTCGTGCTGAACGCGCCCAGGCCATGTATCGCCCTTATGCTATCTGGATCCGCCAACTGGCCCGTCTGTTCCCGCAACACTGCTGCGAAGTGGGCGCCAAGGCACAGCCGCTGCACGATCTCATCCAGGGACGGCTCGCCATGCCGATGCTTTCCGGCAACCGCATGACCTTGCTCAACAAGCCGGACTGGATCTTGCGCGAGATTGCCCAGGATATCCGTCGCTCGACGCTCTCCTGCTATCTGGAGTTCTATATCTGGCATCCGGGCGGCGATGCCGACGAGGTGTGCGAGGCGCTGATTGAAGTGGCGCAACGCGGCGTGGATTGTCGCTTGCTGCTCGATTCGGTGGGCAGTAAACAGTTCTTCCGCTCCCACTGGCCCAAAAAGCTGCGCAAGGCGGGGGTCAAGTTGGTGGAGGTGCTGCCGGTCGGCGCCTGGCGCATTCTGTTCCAGCGTCAGGATCTGCGGATGCACCGCAAGCTGGTGGTGATCGATGACAGGGTGGGTTACACCGGCTCCATGAACATGGTGGATCCCCGTTTCTTCAAGCAGGATGCAGGGGTCGGCCAGTGGGTCGACATCATGATCCGGGTGCAGGGGCCCATGGTGCCGCTGATGTGGTCGATCTTTGTCTGGGACTGGGAGATGGAGACCGGCGAGCGGCTGCTCGACAGTCTGCAGCATGAGCCGGAGGCCTGGCCCCAGACCAACTACCGCGCCCAGCTGATCCCGTCCGGCCCCTTCGTCGGCGGCGACTGCATCCAGCAGAGCCTGCTGCTGGCCATCTATCAGGCGCGCAGCCATCTGGTGCTGACGACCCCTTACTTTGTACCCGACGATCCGTTGGCGGCCGCACTCAGTTCGGCAGCGGCGCGCGGAGTGCAGGTGCAGCTGGTGTTGCCGGCACGCAATGACTCCATCATGGCCAATTACGCCTGCAACGCCTTTATGGAGGAGCTGCTGGCGGCCGGGGTGGAGATCTACCGCTACGATGCCGGTCTGCTCCATACCAAGAGCGTGCTGGTGGATGATGACTTCGCGCTGGTGGGGACGGTCAATCTGGATCGGCGCAGCCTCTGGCTCAACTTCGAGGTGACCCTGCTGGTGGACAACCCCTCGTTCGTGGCCCAGATGACCCGGCTGGTACAGGGCTATATGGCGGAAGCCACCCCGATGACCCTGGCCCAATGGCAGGCCCGCCCCTGGTACAAGAAGGCGATGGAGAACATCTTCTATCTCTTCAGCCCCTTGCTGTGATGTTGTGGCGAGCCGCAAGAAAGTGGACTCGCCATCTGATTGGACTTGCCTAGCCCCGAGTCCGCCCCGTAGAGTGCAGTGACAACTCCCTGGAGACACATGGATATATGAAAAAGATAGTGGCCCTCGCCGTGGGTGCGGCACTGGTAGGTGGTGGTCTGGCTGCGTGCTGGTACACGGGCAACAGCTTCGACAACATCATGGCGGAGCAGATCGCCAAGGTAGAGCAAGAGACTGGCATCGACATGCAGTGGCAGCCGGGCAGCAGCAACCTCTTCACCCGTGACGGGATCCTGAAGGTCGTGGTGACGCCGGAGGAGCTGGCTGCCATCGACAGCGAGCTGGAGGGCAGTCAGCCCATCGAGTTGCAACTTGTGGTCAAGAGCCAGATCCTGCCGCTCTATATCAAGAGCCACTTCCTGCTCGATACCCATAACGGCACTTTGGCTCCGGTCTTTACCGCACTGGGTATGGAGCAGTGGGAACTCGGTCTGGAGTCGGTCACCAGTCTCTGGACCCAGGGTAACAGCAGCCGTTTCTGGGCCAATGAATTCAAGATCAAACAGGGGCTGGACGAGTTCAGCTTCCTGCCTCTGAGCGGCGAGTTCCACGGCAATCTGGAGGGGAATGGTCACCTCACCATGACCTGGCAGGGGATGACGGTCCATGAAGAGCAGAGCAAGATGGACTTGGTGCTGGCCGACCTGAAAGGGAGTGCCGACATTGCCGAGATCAGCGGTGTGCTCCTCTCGCCCCAGAGCGAGATGACCCTCTCGGCCCTCACGGTACAACTGCCTGACAGCGTCAAGGTCGCCCTGCAGGGGATGACTACCGAGACTCAGCTGACCGGTGATGATGCCCAGACCCTCTCCAGCAGCTATCAGATGAAAATTGCCAAGCTGGATCTGGAGAACGAGACCGACACCCTGGCGGTGACCGACAGCAAGTTGGCGCTCAACCTCAACGGTCTGGATCTGGAAGGGTATCAGGGGCTGCAGGCCGCCGGTGGCAAGGGGGTTGAAGATGCAGCCATCCAGCAGGCGCTGGACAAGATGCTCAAACGTGGCGCGACCCTTGAACTGGCCGATCTCAGCGCCAAGCTCAACGGTGAGGCGGTGACCATGAAGGGGGACGTGAAGCTGGCCTCCACCTCGCTGGAGCAGCTGTTCAACAGCGACGCGGGCATGCAGGCCCTCTCCGGCGTGCTGCATGCCAGCCTCAGCGACAAGCTGGGCAAGGCGGTGCCGCAACTGGCCCCCATGCTCGATCAGCTGACCCTGATGGGTTATCTGAAGGCCGACAAGCAAGCGCTGACCTCCGAGCTGAAGCTGGAGAAGGGCGCGGTGACGGTAAACGATCTGCCGCTCTGACACTCGGCGCAGAAACAACAACGGCTCCCGCGGGAGCCGTTGTTGTTTCTGGCGTTTGCATACGGGCCGTGTGGGCGAATTACTTGAAGACTACCGTCTTGTTGCCGTAGACGAACACCCGCTCGTTCAGTACCAGCTCCAGCGCGCGGCTCAGCACCGATTTTTCCACATCCCGACCCGCCTTGGCCATGTCGTCCGCACTGAAGGCGTGACCGACGTGGATCACGTCCTGTTCGACAATGGGGCCTTCATCCAGATCGTCGGTCACGAAGTGGGCGGTGGCACCGATCAGCTTGACGCCGCGATCAAACGCCTGCCGGTAGGGGCGGGCACCGATGAAGGCGGGCAGGAAGGAGTGGTGGATGTTGAGGATCTTGCGCGGGTAGGCCTCGACGAAGCTCGGGGTCAGCACCCGCATGTACTTGGCCAGGATCACATAGTCAGGCTCATAGCTGTCGATGATGGCGCGAACCTGCTCCTCATGCTCTGTCCGGCTCAGACCCTCGTGACTGACGGTGTGAAACGGGATATCGAACTTGCCGGTGAGCTCGGCCAGGGTGTCGTAGTTGCCGATCACCGCGACGATATCCATATCCAGCGCGCCCGCGTAGTTCTTCATCAGAATATCGCCGAGGCAGTGGGTCTCCTTGGTCACCAGAATGACGATGCGCTTCTTGCCTGCCTTGACCAGACGGCGCTGGGCCCCGGTGGGCAGGGCATCATCGAGGTCGGCCAGCAGGGTCTCGTCGTTGAAGCGCCCCTCCAGCTCGGTACGCATAAAGAAGCGGCCATTCTCGTGATCCACAAACTCATCGTTCTTGATGATGTTGAGCTGGTGCTTGTAGCAGATGTTGGTGATCTTGGCGATGAGCCCTTTGGCATCCGGGCAATCCGTGAGCAGTATTTTCTTTTCCATCTCTGTCATTTTCCGTTTGTGGTGTTGGCGCTGCTGTCTGCGCCGGCAGCGTTGTTCAGGCTCTCTTTTCGGGCCCTGTTTTTTTGTTTCGGGAACTATGCCATAAACCGATCCGCGCCATAAAGAAATTCGCCAGTCATAGCCTCGCACGCTGGCGAGCAGGCCGCAGAGCGGGATCCCGTGCGCAATGTTGAAACGCTTTTCAGCCTGCGGGGGATTTTGGCTGGTATCTGCAACCGTTTTTCTTTAGGCTGTCTGCGCTTATTCTCAGGGCGGGGTGCAATTCCCCACCGGCGGTATCCCGATTGACTCGGGGAGCCCGCGAGCGCCCGACCCGGCTGATTGCCAGGTCGGGGTCAGCAGATCCGGTGAGATGCCGGAGCCGACGGTCATAGTCCGGATGAAAGAGGATAAGACAGACCTTGCCGTGTTGGCCCTTGTGGGCTGGCCGCTGCATGCCCGTCTCTGTCTGCCTTTCCATGCCCTGATTCTGGTCCTTGTCTTGTTTAGGAGTTTTACCATGAATCAGTCTCTACTCAGTGAATTCGGTGATCCCGTTGCCCGTGTCGAAACGGCCCTGTCTGCCTTGCGTGCCGGAGGCGGCGTGCTGGTGGCCGATGATGAAGATCGGGAGAACGAGGGCGACCTCATTTTCGCCGCCGAATCCATGACCAATGAACAGATGGCGCTGATGATCCGCGAGTGCTCCGGTATCGTCTGCCTCTGCCTGCCCGACGAGCGGGTTCGCCAGCTCGAACTGCCGATGATGGTGGAGGCCAACTCCAGCCACTACCAGACCGCCTTTACTGTGACCATCGAAGCGGCGCAGGGGGTCACGACCGGTGTCTCGGCGGCTGATCGCATCACCACCATCCGTGCAGCTATCGCAGACGGCGCCAGACCGGGCGATCTGCACCGCCCGGGTCATGTTTTCCCGCTGCGGGCGCGAACCGGTGGGGTGCTTACCCGTCGTGGTCATACCGAAGCGACGGTCGATTTGATGCAGCTGGCTGGCCTCAAACCGTTTGGTGTGTTGTGTGAATTGACCAAAGAAGATGGCTCGATGGCTCGTCTGCCAGACCTGGTTGCGTTCGGTCGCAAGCACCAGATGCCGGTGCTGACCATCGAGGATCTGGTGCAATATCGTCAATTGTTGTCAGAACGTACAGCCTGAGCCTCATACGAAATTGTAATAAGGCAAAAATTTGGTTAACCTTTGTCCGTGCCCCCACCACACGGCACTCATTTTTTAGACGAATCTGGACAAAAACTGTTCATTCAAAAAAAAATGAGGGTTTTAATGCATTTATCTGTGGTGGGGACTATGCAAAGTAGGATTTTTTTGTGCCATAATCACGCCGCTTGCTAAACGTCTGGCGAGTTCAAGGGAGCTTTAAAAATGAAAAAATTGTTGTTGGTAGGTGTTGTTGGTCTGTCCGCTCTGCTGGGCGGTTGTGCAAACACCAGCGAACTGGAAACTTCCGTTCAGAATCTGTCTAACAAAGTTGACCAACTGGCTCAAGATGTTAGCGCAGTTCGTGCTGATCAGTCCAAAATCGCTGCTGATGTTGCCGAAGCCAAGCAAGAAGCTATGCGTGCTAACCAGCGCATCGACAACATGGCTACTTCCTACAAGAAGTAATCCATGCGAAAAAAATGGCGCAGTTTTGCGCCATTTTTTTTTGCCTGAAATTCACCGTATCTCCACTATTCCCACAGTACCTTCTTCGTACTTGACCCATGAGGTCATGCCGGTCTCCCGGCACTCCCCCATCATTACCAGCCAGTTCGATTCCGATCAGTAGAGCAGACTATAGAGTTTGCGACGGTAGCTCTGCGCCGCCGGCGTGCTGCCCATGGTCGCCAGAATATCGAGATAGGTCTTTCTGGCATCGCCGAATGCCAAATCCCGCTGGAGGATCTCCAGCAGCAGTCCCAACGCCTCTTCCTGACGACCAGCCTGGTTGTATTGCACCGCCAGCTCCTGAGCCAGGGCAAAATCATCAGGCTGTTCTGCATGGCGGGCTTCCAGCGCGCGCAGCTCCGGGCTGTCTGCCGCTTGCAGGGCCAGCGCCAGTCGTGAGCTCAGGGTATGGAAGTGGCCATCCTGCGCCGCCATCGGGATGGTGCCGAGGCGCTCCTGCGCTTCATCCAGCAGGTTGAGGTCGAGCGCAGCTTGAATGAGCCACAGGCTGATGTCGTGGCGTTCAGGGGCCAGCTGGTGTGCCTTGGTCAGATGGGCATAGGCGATGCTGGGCTGCTCGTCAGCCAGTGCCTGTTGCCCCTTGGCCAGCAACTCTTCCTCTTCTTTGGGGGCGAAGGCGGCGAAATACTGGCGCAGGGTGGCTTCATCCTGCGGCCCTTCGATGATCCCCTGTTCGTCAGGGCGACCCTGATGGAACAGCACCAGTGCGGGCAGGGCGCGCAGGCCGAGCTGGCTGGCCAGCGGTTGCAACTGGGGATCGTTCATATCCACCTTGGCCAGGGTGACCTGCTCATTGGCGGGCCCAACCAGTGATTCGATCAGCGGTGTCATCCCCTGGCACTCCGGCATCTGCGGAGCATGGAAATAGATGACGACCGGCTTCTTCATGGACGCATCGATAAGTTCAGCGTGAAAATTCTGGGGAGTAATGTCGACGATCATGAGTTGGACTCTTCAGAAAGGGTGTTGAGTAACATGGGGTTAAGCGAGTGGCAATTCAAGCGCTCATCCAGCCGGTAAAAGGTCACGGGGGCTGCCGTCGCCGCGAGACTGAGCCAGCCGCTGGCAAAGGGCCAATCCTGTACCTGATAAGGGGTGTCATCGAGCCGGTTGTCGAGTCGCCACCCTTCCTCCGGGAGAAACCGCACCTTCTCCAGTCCCGCCGCTATGCCGCCACCGTGGGCTTTCAGTACCGCCTCCTTGCGCGACCAGAGCCGGTAGAAGGCACTCTCCTGCTCTTGGGCAGGCAGTGCGCAGAGCCACTCATATTCACTCGGTGCATAAAACCGGCGGGCCAGGGGGAGGGGGTGATGCCGCCGTTTACCCAGTTCGATATCCACCCCAAGCGGCCCCTGCGGGCAGAGCGCCAGCACCAGCCAGCTGCCACTGTGGCTCAGATTGAACTGCCAAGCATCATCATGCAGTCGGGGCTTGCCGTGGGGGTTGTTGCAAAATTGCAGAGTGGCGGCGGGTTGTTGCAGCCGCTCGGCCAATAGCTGGCGCAGCAGGGAGCGGCTCACCAGATATTCCTGACGCCGTTCAGGATGGGTCATGGCTTGCCAGATATGTTGCTCATCGGTTGACAGCCATTCAGGTAATTGAGCGAGCAGTTCCTGGCATACTCTGGCCGGTTTTAACAAAAAAAGATCGGTTTCGATCATGATTTTTCACTTTAAAAAGGTGCTGAAGCAGGGATAAAAGCCAGTTATCTATGAGGCCCAAGGCTGTTTTTGCGATTGTATATTGTTTGGGCATGATCACATTAATTATGAAAAATCGTGCATTTCCTTGCAAAAATGTGAGCTTGATAGGGATTTTCACTTGCCTCGATAGAATTCTTGGATATAGTCGGGTGCTGTTGCCTTATAAATTGCCCTTTGGGGCCGTATTTTAACAAGATTTACTATTTAGCGGGGATAAAGGATTGCGCCACCTGATGCTACTGCTGGTCGCGCTCGGAATGGTGGGTTGTGCCTCGGCACCCCAACCCGAGGTCGCGAGCAAGATCGAAGTTTCCATGGTTGAACCTGTCATCGAACCGGAAGCTTCCCAGACACCCGATGTGAATGAAATCCTGACTGTATATAAAGAGTGGCGTGGTGTTCCTTACCGGATGGGTGGCAGCAGCCAGCGCGGTATCGACTGTTCCGCCTTTGCCCGTGAAGTGTTCCGCAATGCCGTCGGTATCGAATTACCCCGCGATACCCGTTCCCAAGTCCATGAAGGGACGCGCGTTTCCAAGCAGGATCTGGTCGAAGGTGATCTGGTCTTCTTCAAAATCAATCGTCGTCTCAACCACGTTGGTATCTATGTCGGCAATGGTGAATTCATCCACGCCTCGACTCGAGCCGGTGTGACACGCTCCAAGCTGGATAGCCAATATTGGCGCAACAAGTTCTGGCAAGCTCGCCGGATCGATATCTGAGTCAGGCTGGACAAACGGCTCGCAGTACGGACTGTTTTTCCAACCTCACTTGAACCGGGCTCGATAGCCCGGTTTTTTATTGCCCTCGTTTAGACTTTCCCGAGTCAAATCACTATAGTGTGGGCCCGTTTTCTTCGGCAGGCTCAGCATGAAACCCCGCATCCCATCAGCCGGTGGCCCCAAGTCGGGCGACCGCAAATCCGGACTTCACTCCCGTAATCGCCATCAGGCGGGTTACGACTTTGAGGCGCTCTGCCTGCGAACTCCCGAGTTGGCCGCTCATGTCTTTATCAATGACTACGGCACCCGCACCATCGATTTTGCCGATCCCGATGCAGTGAAGACTCTCAATCGCGCCCTGCTGGCCCATCACTACGGGATTGCCCACTGGGATTTGCCTGCCGGTTACCTCTGCCCGCCTATCCCGGGACGGGTGGACTACCTGCACTGGGCGGCCGACCTGTTGGCTGAGAGCGCAGGCCAGCTCCCTACCGGCAAGGGGGTGAGAGTGCTGGATATCGGGGTGGGGGCAAACTGCATCTATCCGTTGCTGGGTGCCCGCGAATATGGCTGGCGTTTTGTTGGATCGGATATCGATCCGGTCTCGGTCAAGGCGGCCACCCTGCTGGCCAAGAGCAACGGACTCGGCAACCAGATTGAGTGTCGTTTGCAGGGTAACCCCAACCATGTGTTTCGCGGCATCATAGGGCCGAAGGAGCGTTTCGCTCTGACGCTGTGCAATCCGCCGTTCCATGCGTCGCTGGAAGAGGCGAGCAAGGGGACGGAGCGCAAGCTGCGCAATCTGGGCAAGAAGGTGACAGGCGCTCCTGTGCTTAATTTTGGCGGCCAGAAGGCCGAGCTCTGGTGCGAAGGGGG
Organism: Aeromonas sp. ZOR0001; assembly: GCF_000801015.1. Taxonomy (NCBI): domain Bacteria; kingdom Pseudomonadati; phylum Pseudomonadota; class Gammaproteobacteria; order Aeromonadales; family Aeromonadaceae; genus Aeromonas; species Aeromonas sp. ZOR0001. Next base: position 82,312 of record NZ_JRJY01000091.1, read on the forward strand.
CGAGGCGGCGTTTCTGGCCAACATGATTGCCCAGAGCAAGGAGTTTGCTACTCAGTGTCTCTGGTTCAGCTCGCTGGTGTCGAAAAAAGAGAACCTGCCGGGGGCGAAAAAGGCGTTGAGCCGAGTGGGTGCGCGTCAAGTACGGGTGATCGACATGGCGCAGGGCAACAAGGTGAGCCGGATCCTCGCCTGGTCCTTTCTGGATGAAGAGGGATTGCATCGCGGCTGGTCGAGCGCGCGCTGAGTCCCCACCACAAGGCCCGATGAGGGCCTTTTTTCATGATGAGTCCCGCGAGTTTCCCCCTGCTGGCGGCATCTTTGGCAATCGATTTCCTCATTGGTAGATCGTGCTGGTTTACATGGTCTAAGTAGTTACTTCCGCCTTGGTACAGGTGTACGCCGAGATTTTTTTGCACTTACAGCTGAAACTTTAATAAAATAGGACTGGTTAGACCTCTTTACAGGCATTGAATCAAATAGGGATCGGTAGATGAAAGTTGTCGATTTTCTGAAGCGCAAGCGTGAAATTCTGGCGCAGCACCCCTTTGAGCTCAAGGATTGGCTCTCTCCGGCGATCCGCGACTACTGGCGTGAGTTTCAGCAAAAGGCACATCTTCACCCTTTGCTGGGTCGTGTGCTGGACTTGCAAGCCGAGTCCCAGAACGAGCAGCAACAGGATGCAGCAACCGTGGCACAAGTAGTCAACGGTCAGCCTGCCGTGGCTCAGGAACCCGCAGTTGAGCTGGGGGCCGAGGCGGCCGAGCTCTATGCCGCCCTGCAGGCTCGCATTGGTGAAGAGACTCATGTCGGCGAGTGGCTGCACGTCAGCCAGCAGATGATCGATCAGTTTGCTGCCGTGACCGGGGATCATCAGTGGATCCACACCGATCCGGAGCGCGCGGCCGCCGAGTCGCCTTTCAAGACCACCATCGCCCACGGCTTCCTGACCCTGGCGCTGCTGCCGCAGTTGACCGGCTCGGTCGACGAGGCCACCCCCGAGTTTCCGACCGCCCGCATGGTGGTGAACTTCGGGCTGGATCAGGTGCGTTTCCCATACCCCATCAAGGTGGACAGCAACATCCGCGCCCGCACCAAGCTGGCCCGGGTCACCCCCATCAAGGGCGGATTGGAGTTGCTCAAAGAGATCAAGGTTGAGATCGAAGGGATCCGCCGCCCGGGTTGCGTCATCGAGTCGGTGACCCGCATCTACTTCTGAGCCCCCTCATCGGCATGAATGGTGAAACGGGCCCGCTGTCGTGTGCAACGAACAGCGGGCCCGTTTTTTTGCCTGTTTGTTGCAAGGGTTGAGGCGTCAGCCATCGCGCGCCGACCCCAGCTTGATATGACTCACAAAACGGTGCGCCGTGCAGTTAGCCAGCTCTCATTTTGGCGAGTTGGCCGCGTGAGGCGATAGCATGTTATGCCACTATTGGCTTCTTACTCCCGATCCTGGAGACAATAGTGCCCATCAATAACAAGATTATTCTGCCACTGCTGCTGAGCCTCACCATCCTGCTGATCCCGACCCACTGGATCCCGCTGGAGGGGATCACCGTCATCGAGCAGCGGGTCGTGGCCATTTTCGTGCTGGCCGCCCTCTGCTGGATCCTGGAGCCCATCCCTATCTTCGCCACCTCGGTGCTGATCATCGTGCTGGAGCTGCTGCTGCTCTCCGACAAGGGGCTCTGGTTCATGACTGCCGACAAGGCAGAGCCGGGCTTTGGTGAGCTGCTCAAGTCCACCGAGGTGATGGCGACCTTTGCCTCGCCGGTCATCATGCTGTTTCTCGGTGGTTTTTTCCTCGCCATTGCGGCGACCAAGTACCATCTGGACGTCAATCTGGCGCGGGTGCTGCTGCGCCCGTTCGGTCAGGATCCCCGGATCGTCATGCTGGGGCTGATGTTGATCACCGCCACCTTCTCCATGTTTATGAGCAATACCGCCACCACCGCCATGATGCTGGCCATCCTTACCCCGGTGCTGGCGGCGTTTCCCGACAAGGACCCGGCCAAAATCGGCTTTGTGCTGGCCATTCCGCTGGCGGCCAACCTCGGCGGGATCGGCACTCCCATCGGCACTCCGCCCAACGCAGTGGCCCTCAAATACCTGACCGGCGAGCATGCCATCTCGTTCGGTCAGTGGATGGGATTTGCGGTGCCCTTTGTGGTATTGCTGTTGTTGCTTGGCTGGTTCCTGCTGGGGCGCTTCTTCCCGAGCACCCTCAAGCGGATGGATCTCAAGATTGAGGGGCGCTTTATGCAGACCCCTCGCGCCTGGGTGGTCTACCTCACCTTTATCACCACCATAGTGCTCTGGCTACTGGGGGATCTGCACGGCATGAGCTCCTACGTGGTCGCCATGATCCCGGTAGCGGTGTTCCTGACCACCGGCATCATCACCAAGGACGATCTGCACAAGATCTCCCTCGACGTGCTCTGGCTGGTCTCGGGCGGTATTGCGCTGGGGCTGGCGCTGGAGGACTCCGGGTTGGCCGAGCGGCTCATCACCCATATTCCGTTCCACGAATACTCCACGCTGGCGGTGCTGGTCGGCGCCTGTCTGCTGGCAGTGGTGATGGCCAACTTTATGTCCAATACCGCAACCGCCAATCTGCTGCTGCCACTGGTGGCGGCACTGGCGGTCAGCATGCCGGAGCTGGCCGAGTGGGGCGGCAGTCATACCCTGATCCTGGCGGTTACCATCTCGGTCTCGCTCGGGATGTCTCTGCCCATCAGTACCCCGCCCAATGCGCTGGCCCACGCCACCGGTCTGGTGGAGAGTCACCAGATGGTGCGCATCGGCGTCATCATGGGGTTGGTCGGCACCCTGCTGGCGATGGTATGGATCTACCAGATTGCCGCCTGGGGGCTGATCTAGTTGCTAGTCCGTTTGTCCGATAAGAAAGGCTATGTCCCAATTACGTGTTGCATGAGGCGCTGGGGCGCCCCATGCAACACGTAATTGGGACATAGCCAAAAAAGAGGGGCCAGCCTTGCCGGCTGGCCCCTCTTTATTCATGAAGACAATGAGTTAACAAGGCTTACATGATTGCATTCAGTAAGGCTATCTTCTTCCCCTCACCAAGTGGTAACCAATAAAGCAAAGAAATAGTCCCGCGACTGACCACAAGCTGAAGGCAAACAGTTTGGCAACTGCTTGGCCAAATGCTTCGGATGCCAAAAGTATGATCCCGCACAGGGCACGGCATGCACCACTACCATTCGGTAAGGATTGCTGTCCGATGAGAATGCTCGCGCCGTAGAACATGGCAAACATACCAGACAGGAGCAGAACCATTCCAATTGGTTTGAAGCTGAGCTTATGGTCAGGGCTTAAGCGGTTTTTTGTGTGCTCTTTTAGTGCCTGCGTGAGAGCAAGGAGAAGTGCCACAAAGCCAAGTAAAACGACAATGACTGTGAAATTTGGTGTAGGCACAGCAATGAGAGCCGCAAGAGTAATACCCCCTGCGGCAAGAATCACAAGCTGCAAAATGATGCGTATAGCTTTCATTGGTGCGCCCGAGGATTGACTGGGAGATCCCCCGTTGGTAGGGACATATCGGAGTTCACCCTCAGGATCAGGGATAGCTCAACGTCTCTTTGATAAGCGGCAGTTGAGCCTTGATCCACGCCGGATTGATGGGACCCCAGTCGCTGATGCGGTAGTGCCCCTGCAGATGGCGAGCCCCCTCGGTCTGCTCGAAGGCGCAGCTGATATCGAGTTCGGCCAGCGCCGTCAGGGTATCTTGCGCGGTGCGGCGCGGCATGCCGGTCGCCTCCATGATGGCTGGCACCGTATCTATGCCCTGGCTGATCAGCCAGGCCACGTAGAGCCGCCGGTAAAAGCTGGTGCGGGTCTTGCTCGGCTCGCTCATATCTCGTCCTCAAGACGATCGAAGTAGCGCCAGGTCGCAATGGCTGCCTTGCCCATCACCAGTGCCCAGAGGCCGAACCAGAACCAGCGGAAGAAGCTCCAGGTGGAGGCGTCAGGTTCCGTGCTCTCAATCTTGGTGACGTTGGGGAACATGGAGAACATGTTCACGCGCCAGCCGTAGGAAGTAATGATGGCCAGGCGTTTCTCGAACTCCATGGACTTGGCCTTGGCTTGGACGTCGGCGGCGTTGAACTTGAAGTAGAAGGGCCAGCCCCACTCGGTATCTTCATTGCGAAACACCCGGATCTTCTCGCCGGGGCGCTCGGTGTAGATGTAATAGACGTCGGTGGTGGGGCCGTCAGCCGGGTTTTTCTGGCTGATGGGGCCATCCTTGTCGGTACGCTTCACCTCGACCCCGGTGATGGTGGCGATGGTGTGCTCCGGCAGGTAGTAGTCGAGCCAGGCGGCGGAAATGAGGGCGATGAGCCCCAGGGCGATAAAAGCGGGTTTCTTGAATCTCAGGCTCATGGTGTGCTCACGTGAGGGGGAGTAACGTGCCTCTACCATACCGATATTTGACAGGGCAGCCCAGCCCCTTATGGCACCAACGGCCCAAAAATGGCGTTTAAAACAGAGACAAAGCCATTGCTCCATCAACAAGAAAGGCCCCTGCGGGCCTTTTTGTCTGGTTCACTTTGTTCGCTTACAGCTGGAATTGGGCCAGTTGCTTGCGTTGCTGCTCGGCGAGCTGGGAGAGTTCGTTGCTGGCACTGGCGCTCTGGCTGATGCCGGCGGAGCTCTGGCTCACGATCTCGTGAATATTGGTGATGTTGCGGTTGATGTCGGCAGTGACGCAGGACTGCTCCTCGGCGGCGGTGGCCACCTGGGCGTTGGCGTCGTTGATCTGGCGCACGGCACCGGTAATGCCGCTCAGCAGGTCCTGCACCTGAGCGGACAAGCGCTGGTTATGGCTGAGGATCTCCAGAGTCTCCTGTACGCCGTTGTTGGCGGATTGGGACTGGCTCTGCAGCCGCTCGATGATGGCCTGGATCTCCTTGGTGGAGTCCTGGGTACGGGCCGCCAGCATTCTCACTTCGTCGGCCACCACCGCAAAACCACGACCCGTTTCACCGGCACGGGCCGCTTCGATGGCGGCATTGAGCGCCAGCAGGTTGGTCTGCTCGGAGATCCCCTGGATCACTTCAATTACCTTGCCGATCTGCTCGGACTGGGATTTGAGCTGGGCCACGATGGCGGCGGCATCTTCCAGACTGCCCGCCATCCGGCTGTTGGCGGCAATGCTTTCGGTAAAGAGGGCGAGCCCCTGTTCGACCCGGCCATTGGCATCCCGCGCCAGCTCATCGGCGATGGCTGCGTTGTGGTTGACGTTGTCAGCGGTGCTGGAGAGTTCGGTCACGGCGGAGGCGACCTGTTCGATCTCGCTGTGCTGCTGCTTTGCATTGGCCTCCGACTGGGTCATCACGGCGGCCAGCTCGGTGGCGGCGGAGGCGACGCTGTTGCTGATCCCGGTCAGGTTCTCGATGGTGTTGCCGAGCTGGGTAAGGGTGAGGTTGATATCTTTGGCCAGACGGGTCAGCTCGTTGTTGCCCTCCGCTTTGGCGCGCACGTTGAAGCGCCCTTGCGCCACGGCGTGCATCACCTCTTGTAGCTGACTGATGGGGCTGACGATGCGCCCGGAGAGGACCCAGCCACAGATCAGCGCCGCCAGCAGGGTACCGGCGGTGAGCAGCAGGGTACGCAGCAGGGTGGCGTCGTAGTGGGCCTGCTCTTCGGCCAGCTCTTGCTGGATCAGCTGGTTGATGTGGGCCGACATGCTGTCGATCTGTTTGATCAGCTGTTCACCCAGCTCGCGGAAATGGAGGCGGGCCGCCTCGTAGGCGACCGGATCGCCGCCACCCTGATGTTTTTGCGCCAGCAGCGGCAGCATGTTGCTGCGGGTATGGCTGAGGTAGGCCTGCAGGGCGGCAGCGACCTGACGGTTATCCTGCTCGGCACCGGGGAGCACCAGACGGCCGAGGATGGCGTTGATCTCCTGATCGGCGCTGTTGAGGTTTGCGGGCAGTGCGGCAAACAGCTTGGCATCGTAGAGGCCATAGATGGCGCTGGTGCGCAGCCGGTAGGTGGCGTGGATCAGTTTGGCAATATCGTCCTTGTGCTGGACCACGCTCTGGGTCGTCTCATCTATGTCATTGATGGCTTCATCCAGACCCTGTTTGCTGATGGCGATCATCACCATCATCAGCAGGCTGGCCAGCAGCAAAGGTATCAAGACCTGGACGCGTATTGATAGATTATTCAATGACATAAATGGCTCTAATCCGGAATTGGAGGAGCCGACATCTTACACATGCACGTCAGGAGCTGTCACAGGCTTTTATTGCTGAAATGTGCTGAAGAAAAGGTTTTTTCTTGTGAGAAAGGAGCCATTTAGGCATGATTGAGCGCTTTATCCCCTGAATATGTGGTACAACTGGCTGGGTTGTGTCAATTCTGTCCCATTTTCGTGATTTCCCGCTCTCGTCATATGGAGGTGTGTTGTGTCCAGCTGGATCGATCCGGCCATTCTGGCTCTGTTTATCCCGACCTTTTTCTTTGTCTCGGTGACCCCCGGCATGTGCATGACCCTGTCGATGACCCTGGGGATGAGCCTGGGGGTGCGCCGTACCCTGCACATGATGTGGGGGGAGCTGATCGGGGTCGGGCTGGTCTCGGTGCTGTCGGTGATCGGGGTGGCTGCCATCATGCTCAACTACCCGGGGATCTTCGCCGCCTTCAAATATGTGGGGGGCACCTATCTGGTGTGGCTTGGCATCCAGATGTGGCAGGCTAAAGGGAAGATGGCCATTCCGGCGGATCTCTCGGCCGGTCAGCAGACCAGCGCCATGGGGCTGGCGCTGCAGGGCTTTGTCACCGCTATCGCCAACCCCAAAGGGTGGGCCTTCATGATCTCTCTGCTGCCCCCCTTTATCTCTGCCGACAAGCCGATGGCGCCGCAGATCAGCGCGCTGGTGGCGCTGATCCTGGTCATCGAGTTCTCCTGCCTGCTGCTCTACGCAAGCGGTGGCCGCACTCTGCGCCACTTCCTCGCCAAGAGCGGCAACGTCACCCTGATGAACCGCATCGCCGGTACTCTGATGCTGGGGGTGGGAGTCTGGCTGGCGCTCGGGTAAGCGCTGTCAGTGACCCATGCCACAGTCTAGTCCTGAAATAGGTTTACACATTTTCAACTAACATTTCTCTACTCAGAACCCCCTATGTACCGCATCGGGGGTTCT
>NZ_JRJY01000081.1:0-27391 GCF_000801015.1 Aeromonas sp. ZOR0001
GGGCCGTTCGCGGCTGCGGCTGCTGGCCTCTCCCGCTTATTTGAGCGAGCGCGGCACCCCGCGCCAACCGGCGGATCTGCTGAGCGGTCACGAGCTGCTCGGCTTTTTGCATCCCGATCACCTCAACCACTGGCCGCTGCTAAGTGCCGAGCAGGGGGATCGCTTTGCCATCACCCCCAGCCTGCGTGCCAGCAGCGGTGAAACCTTGCGTCAGCTGGCGCTGGCGGGGCAGGGGATCGTCTGTCTGTCGGATTTCATGACCGGGCCGGATCGGGAGAGCGGCGCGCTGGTGGAGGTGCTGGCCCGCAGCAACAGTGGCGCCTCGCGCCCCATCAATGCGGTCTTCTACTCCGATGCCCAGAGGGATATCCGGCTACGGGTCTGGCTCGATTTTCTCAAAGAGCAACTGGGCAACCATACCCTTTAGTGCAGGTTGGTTTGTGCGGTTTGTTTGAACGGTTCGTCGCTGCGGTTTGCTGATTGAAGAACAAGCGCGCCTTCGTTGCGGTCAATCAGCATTAGCCAGGCGGCAGATACACAGACGGCCGACTTGAGAGTTGGCTACCGGTTCGGGAAGGTGTGTGAGGTGAAGCGCAGTTAGCGGGGTAGTTTGCCCCATACCCGGCTGAGCAAGGCGCCGCCGATCACCGGCGGAATGGCCAGCAGCAGGGTCCACTGCCAGGAGAGGCCGCCGACGGTGGCGGCCAGTACGATGCTGGTGAGCACCACCAGTTGGGCCACCATTATCAGGAAGGTGCCTTCGCGGGGGGTCAGTGTCTCTTTTTGAGTGGCGACGTGGGCTACGGGCGCTTGATTGGTGGTCGGTTTCATGGCGATATCCCTCTGTTGAGTCTGATATCACTAAGCAATGGCCATTCCACATTTTTTTCATGTTAATTATCAATGGCTTGCGAGCTTTGTCGTCATTCCCGTTTCGAGATCGCAGGCAAAATGATTTGCAAAATGAAAACGCCACCCGGTGGTGGCGTCTTGGTTATTGAGAGGGAGAGGGGGAAGCGCCGGGTCTAGCCAATCCGGTATTGGCGGATCTGCTCGTCGATGGCTTTGGCCAGTTCGAACAGTTCGCGGCTGGCGGCATTGCTCTCCTGCGCGTGTTCCCGCTGGTGTTCGGCCACCATGGCCAGCTCGTCCAGCGCCGTTCTGGCTTGCCCCATCTGTTGATTCTGCGCCTGCGCCAGCGCGCTGATCTCGTTGATCTCGAGGGCGGTCTGGTTGATTTGGCTGGTGGCATCAACCAGCACCTCTCTGGCCTGATTCATCCGGTTGTATCCCTCTTCGCTCAGGTTGCGGGAGTCTGCCATCGAGCTGCTGGCCTGCCGGGTTCCCTCCTGCAGGCGCAAGATAAGATCCTGCACATCCTTGGTGGCAGTCTGGGTACGCACAGCCAGTTGGCGTACCTCGTCGGCCACCACCGCAAAGCCCCGTCCCATATCCCCCGCACGGGCCGCTTCGATGGCCGCATTGAGGGCGAGCAGGTTGGTCTGGTTCGAGACATCGCGGATGAGGTTCATGATCTGGGTGATGTTGTTGCTGTCTTTCACCACTTCATCGAGCAGGGCCGAGGAGCTGCCGATGCTGCTGCGCAAGGTGTCGAGTTGCGCGGCGCTCTGGGTCACATCCTGCTCGATGCTGAGCATATGGTTGGCGATGCGTTGGGTTACGTCGTTGACCCCTTCAGAGCGGCTGGCGATCTGCTCGGCGTTGTCGCCGATGGTGGTGACCACCGTGGTCAGCTCCTGAATGCTCTGGGCCTGCTGGCACGCTTCTCCTGCCAGTGCCTGGGCCTGCTGCATGGATTGGGACGACTGCGCGGAGAGGGCGCTGCCTGACTGCTGGAAGCGGGAGAAGCTCTGGTTCAGGCTCTGGATCAGCTGATTGAAACTCTGGGCCATCATGCCCAGCTCCGACTCGTCAGAGAAGTCGAGGCGGGTCGCCAGATCCCGATCGGCGGTGATGTGGTGCATGCCATCTGCTGCCTGACGAATGGGGCGACTGATGGAGTGAGCCAGCCAGGCGGAGGCCAGCATGGCGATCCCGCCGATGGCGAGCGAGACCATGATGATGAGCTGGCGGGATTCCTGCAGTCCCTCTTCCAGCTCGGCGCTGTTGATCTCGCCAATCAGCAGCCGGTTGAGGGTGGGGATGTAACGTACCGCGATGAGGTAGGTTTGCCCCTCCAGTGTTAGCGCCTCTACGGTCACCTGTTCTCGGGCATTGGGAATAAGCCGCTTGACGGTATCGAGGAAGGATTGCTGGTGGTGGGCGGCGCCTTCCACCTCCTGCTCGGGGTGGATCTCGATATTGCCCTCCATGTCCGCCAGATAGACCTGACCACTCTTGCCGATCCGGTAGCCGCTAATGAGCTTGCTCAGGGCGCTCATGTCGATGGAGGTGCCTGCCACCGCCAGGGTCTTGCCCTCGTGGGTGACGGCGGTGTTGATATAGAGGGAGGCGCGCTTGTCAAAATCGGAGATGTCGAGGTTCAGCTCATAGGGTTTGCTGCGTTTGAGAAAGCCGAAAAACCACCCATCTTTCGGGTCTGATTCGCTTAGCGATTTCTGGGCGGTGGGGCCGCCGCTGAAGTTGATCAGGGTGTTGCTCTGGCGGGGGGCGATAAAGACGTTGCCGCCGATCCGCCGTTGCAGATCCTGAAAGTAACGCTCCATGGCGGGCCACTCTTGCTCTGGCATGCCAGTGGTCAGCCAGTCTATGACAAAACGGTTGCTGGCCAGCGCCTGCGCCTCGGTCAGGTGCTGGATAAGCTGCGCTGTCAGCTGGTTGGCAATACGATCCACGCTGCTTGGCAGCTCGTAGCGTTCGACCCGCTGCTGGGCCTGACTGTGGGATATCTGCTCGAGGATCAAGGTGATGCAGCTGATGGCGATGGCCATCAGTATCGCTACGCCAGCGAGGATCCGGGTGCGGATCCCGAGCCCTGACCAGAGTGAGTGCAGTGTAAAACGGTGTATCGCCCTCTCCATATCGCTCTCCTCATAAATAAGGTCGCATATGCGACCCAGATGATGATTATAGATAGAGAACTCAATTGCGTTGTGGTGGATGGTGACAACAGAGGGTGGCAGAAAAACAGGAGGGAGCAATTAGCGGGGAAGTTGGCAGAAACCGGCAAGGGAAAGCATAAAAAAGAGGCCGACATAGCGGTCGGCCTCTCTGGGGTTTATCTCAACGGAATGTCGGGTGCCCGATCAATCCTCTTCAGCCCAACGGCGTGAACGCTCAACTGCTTTTTGCCAGCCGCTGTAACGTTTGGCGCGATCGTCTCTGTCCATCTGCGGGATGAACTCGCGGTCCACGCTGAACTTGTCTTCCAGCTCGTCCGAGCTCTTCCAGAAGCCGACTGCCAGACCTGCCAGGAAGGCGGCGCCCATGGCGGTAGTCTCGATGCGGGTCGGACGTACCACCGGGGTGTGCATCATGTCAGCCTGGAACTGCATCAGGAAGTCGTTGGCTACGGCGCCGCCGTCTACTTTCAGCGCTGCCAGCTTGATGCCGGAGTCCTGCTGCATGGCATCCAGCACATCGCGGCTCTGATAGGCGATGGATTCTAGCGCAGCACGGATGATGTGGTTGCGGTTGGCGCCACGGGTCAGACCGACCATGGTGCCGCGAGCATACGGATCCCAGTAGGGCGCGCCCAGACCGACGAAGGCCGGCACCAGATAGACGCCGTTGGTGTCACCCACCTTGGAGGCGAAGTAGTCGGTATCACGGGCATCGTGAATGATCTTCAGCTCGTCACGCAGCCACTGGATGGTGGCGCCACCCATAAACACCGCACCTTCCAGCGCGTAGTTCACTTCCCCTTTCGGGCCGATGGCAACGGTAGTCAGCAGGCCGTTGCTGGAGCGAACCGGCTCGGTGCCGGTGTTCATCAGCATGAAGCAGCCGGTACCGTAGGTGTTCTTGGCCATCCCTTTTTCAAAGCAGAGCTGGCCGAACAGGGCAGACTGCTGGTCACCGGCGATACCGGCGATGGGGATGCGGGAGCCGCCGCCACGGGTGGTGTAGCCATAGACCTCGGAAGAGGGTTTCACTTCCGGCAGCATGGACATGGGGATGCCCAGCTCGTCCAGCATCTTCTCGTCCCACTTCAGCTCACGGATGTTGTAGAGCATGGTACGGGAGGCGTTGGTCGGGTCGGTGACGTGCACTTCGCCATTGGTCATCTTCCAGACCAGCCAGGTGTCGATGGTGCCGAACAGCAGCTCACCGTTCATCGCCTTCTCGCGGGCACCTTCCACGTTGTCGAGGATCCACTTCACCTTGGTACCGGAGAAGTAGGCATCCAGCACCAGACCGGTGTTCTCGCGAACGTACTCTTCCAGACCGCGAGCTTTGAGCTCTTCGCAGATGGCGGCGGTGCGGCGGCACTGCCAGACGATGGCGTTGTAGATGGGCTTGCCGGTGGCCTTTTCCCAGACAACGGTGGTTTCACGCTGGTTGGTGATACCGATGGCGGCGATCTCTTCGCTGCGCAGGCCGGTCTTGGCCAGTACTTCGGTAAAGACGGAGGATTGGGTCGCCCAGATCTCCATCGGGTCGTGCTCTACCCAGCCCGCTTTCGGGTAGTGTTGGGTGAATTCGCGCTGGGAGGTACCGACAATGTTGGCATCCTGATCAAACACGATGGCGCGGGAAGAGGTGGTTCCCTGGTCCAGAGCGACGACATATTTCTTTTCAGCAGACATGATGTTCTCCACGTTTCTATTTTCCACGTTTTTATACGTTGGAGGGGGCCGCTCTTATGCGGCAGCCTCTTCTTTGGCGGTTTGGGTCGCTTGCTCGGTGGTGACGACACGGTTGCCCGGGACGCAGGGAGCCAGCACTTTGACATACAGAGCGGTACCAATCTGGGCGCCAACGATGGGGCCAAGGATCGGAACCCAGAAGTAGGGGTTGTCACGACCACCGGTCAGGGCAACATCACCCCAGCCAGCAAAGAACGCGAACAGTTTCGGACCAAAGTCACGGGCCGGGTTCATGGCAAAACCGGTTAACGGGCCAAGGGAGGCACCGATCACCGCGATCAGGATACCGATCAGCAGAGCGGCTGCGAAACCTTTGGGAGCGCCGTTGTTGTTGTCACCCAGCGCCATGATGCCCAGCATCAGGACGGCGGTGATCACCAGCTCGACGGCAAAAGCTTGCATATTGGTCAGCAGGGCATTGGGGTAGGTGGAGAAGATCCCGGCGGTGCCGAGGCTCTCGACGCTACCGCGCACTACGTTATGGGTCACTTCCCACTGGGTGAAAAGGTTACCATAAAGGAAATAGACAAGGGCCGCGAAGCAGAAGGCACCGGCCATCTGGGCGATGATGTAGGGCACCACCTTGCGCTTGTCGAAACCGCAGAAGGTCATCAGCGCCAGGGTTACAGCCGGGTTCAGGTGGGCACCTGAAATGCCGCCGGTCACATAGATGGCAATGGCCACACCCAGACCCCAGGTAATGGAAATTTCCCACTGCCCGAAATTGGCGCCTGCCAGCACCAGTGCCGCCACACATCCGACGCCGAAAAATATCAGCAGGCCGGTTCCGATAAACTCGGCGATGCACTCGCCAAGCAGGGTATTGGGTCTTTGTATGCTCATACTTTTGTTCCTTATATCCACCCGTAGAGGTTTGATGTTCCGTTTTATCTTTTTGTGTCTATCCGTTGCTGCCGAAAACGTTTCCTTGTTGTTTTTGCGTCTTGCGCAAACGTTATGCTCGTTTGCGCTCGTTATCGGTCGTGACAGAAAATAACCCTTCCCAATAATTTCACCATCCCCCCTCCATAGGAAATGTGGACAAGATCCCACTCATTGCTAAGAAAATGTGACGTAAAGCATCTTGATAACCGCCAGCTACCACTTAGGGGGTAGCTTGCAACCCTTGCCACACAAGGGCTGGCGCTTGCTGAGTGATTTCTCATTTGGAACTTTTATTTGTAATAAAACTGCAATATTTGAGCATGCATCACAGATTAAATGAGCGCATATGAGCACAATAGGCTCGCTTACGAATCATCGGACTCACATGATTCGTCGGAATGGTCAGGGCATCCTCAACCGCCCATAACAACAATAAGGAAGCAGAACATGCTTAGTCTCTTCAGGCCTGCGGCGCACATCGACAGGCTCCCGGCTGACAAGGTCGACCCCTTCTACAAACGCATGCGTTGGCAGGTGTTTTTCGGGATCTTCTTCGGTTACGCCGGCTACTACTTGGTACGGAAAAACTTCAGTCTGGCGATGCCCTATCTGATCGAGCAGGGCTTCTCCCGTGGTGATCTCGGTTTCGCGCTCTCCGGGGTCTCCATCGCTTACGGTTTGTCCAAGTTCCTGATGGGGAACGTCTCTGACCGTTCCAACGCCCGTTACTTCCTCTCCGCCGGTCTGCTGCTCTCGGCTGCCATCATGTTCATGATGGGTACCATGCACTGGGCCACCTCCAGCATTGCCATCATGTTTGTGCTGTTGTTCCTGAACGGTTGGGCACAGGGCATGGGCTGGCCGCCCTGCGGTCGCACCATGGTGCACTGGTGGTCACAGAAAGAGCGCGGCGAAGTGGTTGCGGTCTGGAACGTGGCGCACAACGTGGGTGGCGGCATGATTGGCCCGCTGTTTATCCTCGGGATGGGCTGGTTCAACGACTGGCGCAGCGCCTTCTATGTGCCTGCGGCAGCGGCGGCGGCCATCGCAGTGATCGCCTTCTTCGTGATGCGTGATACCCCGCAATCGGTCGGTCTGCCTCCTATCGAGGAGTACAAGAACGACTATCCGAAGGATTACAACGAGAGCCACGAGCAGGAGTTCTCCGCCAAGGAGATCTTCGTCAAGTACGTGCTGCACAACAAACTGCTGTGGTACATCGCGATCGCTAACGCCTTCGTTTACCTCATTCGTTACGGTGTGCTGGACTGGGCGCCAACCTACCTGAAAGAGGCCAAGCACTTCACCGTCGACAATTCTTCCTGGGCTTACTTCCTCTACGAGTGGGCCGGTATTCCGGGCACCCTGCTGTGTGGCTGGATCTCTGACAAGATGTTCCAGGGCCGCCGTGCCCCGGCCGGTATCCTGTTCATGGTGCTGGTGACCCTGGCTGTGCTGGTTTACTGGTTCAACCCGGCCGGCAATCCGACCATCGACATGATGGCGCTGGTAGCTATCGGCTTCCTGATCTACGGCCCTGTCATGCTGATCGGCCTCTATGCTCTTGAGCTGGCACCGAAGAAAGCAGCCGGTACTGCGGCAGGTTTCACCGGTCTGTTCGGTTATCTGGGCGGCGCCGTGGCCGCCAACGCCATGCTGGGTTATACCGTTGACCACTTCGGTTGGGATGGCGGCTTCATGGTGCTGACCGTCTCCTGCGTGCTCTCCATCATTCTGCTGGCGATGACCCTCAAGCATGAGAACATTGCCGTTGCGGCCAAGAAAGCGGCTGCCCATAAGGCATAAAACGTGATCCTCAGCTTATTGATCCCAAAGGGGATCAGGTAAACTGCCAAAAGGCCCCGCATCTGCCGGGGCCTTTTTTTGTCTCATCATCGGAGTGCAAGCGTGAAGCAAACCCAACGACATCTGGAGATCCTGGACGTCCTGACGCGGCAGGGATTTGTCTCGACCGACGATCTGGTGACCCACTTTGACGTCAGCCCCCAGACCATTCGCCGGGATCTGAACGATCTCGCCGAACAGAACAAAATCCGGCGCCATCATGGCGGTGCCTCCCTGCATTCGAGTACCGTCAATACCGCCTACAGCGCCCGTAAAGTGATGCAACTCAAGGAGAAAGAGCGCATCGCCCGCGAGGTAGCGGCCAATATTCCCGACGGCTCATCGCTCTTTATCGACATAGGTACCACCACCGAAGCCATTGCCCGCGCCCTGCTCGATCACCGTGAGCTGCGTATCGTCACCAACAACCTCAACGTGGCCAGCATCCTGACGGCCAAGGATGACTTCACCGTCATCATTGCCGGCGGCGAGATCCGCAACCGCGATGGCGGCATCGTGGGGGAGGCGACCCGCGACTTTATCGGTCAGTTTCGCATGGACTATGGCGTCATCGGGATTTCGGGGATCGACAACGACGGCTCCCTGCTCGATTTCGACTATCACGAGGTGAAGATCGCCCAGGCCATCATCGCCCACTCCCGTCAGGTGTTCCTGGCCGCCGACCACACCAAGTTCGGTCGCAATGCCATGGTCAATCTGGGCAATCTCAGCCAGATCCACGCCCTCTTTACCGATCAGGAGCCACCGGAAAAGCTGACGCGATTGATGGCGCAACACCAGATCGCTTGCCACATCTGCTGACGGCTGAAGAGGCCAAGGCTGTGCCGGTCGCCCGTTCGGGCGGCCTCCTTTGCTTTTCCTGCTCCCATTCTTGCGCTCATATCACCCCTTTCTGGGTATTGCCAAAACCACTCTCTAGCCTGGCTTTTTTGGCTATTCACTCGCCAGCTTTAGCCTGATCCTTGTCGCTCACCTGCCGTACCACTTTTGCCACCTCTGGCGGGCTGTGGCGATCACACTTTCATTATAAAATGTTCGTTTGTTGTATTTTCATGTTCTAAAATGAGCGAAATCAAACATTGCTGTTATAGCAATCATAAAAATGAAAGTAGGTGAACATGAGCGAACATTATGAGCTGGTCGTCGTCGGTGGCGGCATCAATGGGGTCGGCATCGCAGCCGATGCGGCAGGACGGGGTCTGAAGGTTGCCCTGTTTGAGGCGCAAGATCTCGCCTCTGCCACCTCGTCCAACTCCAGCAAGCTGATCCACGGCGGTTTGCGCTATCTCGAGCATTACGAATTCCGGCTGGTGAAAGAGGCGTTGGCGGAGCGTGAGGTGCTGCTCGGTATGGCGCCCCACATCGCCCGTCCCATGCGTTTTCGCCTGCCGCACCGCCCGCACCTGCGTCCGGCCTGGATGATCCGCGCCGGTCTGTTCCTCTATGACAATCTGGCCAAGCGCGACAAGCTCAAGGGGAGCTGCGGCGTGCGCTTCCTGCCGCAAGATGGCTTGAGCGCAGGGATCAACAAGGGATTTGAATACTCGGATGCCTGGGTCGACGACGCCCGGCTGGTGGTACTCAACGCCATGATGGCCCGTGACAAGGGGGCAGATGTGCAGACCCGCACTCGCTGCATCAAGGCGGTGCGCGGATCCAAACACTGGACGCTTACTTTGGAGCGGGAAGGGGGCGAGCAGTTCACCGTCACCTGCCGTGGTCTGGTCAATGCGGCGGGCCCCTGGGTCAAGACCTTCTATGACGAGAGCCTGCACGAGAAATCCCCCCGCGGCATTCGCCTTATTAAAGGCAGCCACATGATAGTGCCGCGCATCCATGAGCGCGAAGAGGCTTATATCCTGCAAAACGAAGACAATCGCATCGTCTTCGTCATCCCGTATCAGCAGGACTACTCACTCATCGGCACCACGGATGTGGAGCACCACGGCAGCCCGCGGGAAGCGAAGATCAGCGAGGCCGAAATTACCTACCTGTGCGAGGTGGTCAACGCCCACTTCACTCGCCAAATTGCGCCGCAAGATGTGATCTGGACTTACGCCGGGGTGCGTCCGCTCTGTGATGACGAGTCAGACTCGCCGCAAGCGGTGACCCGCGACTACACCCTCGAGCTCTCTGGCGAATCGGATGGTGCGCCGCTCTTGTCGGTGTTTGGCGGCAAACTCACCACCTATCGCAAGCTGGCGCAGGCCGCCTGCAACAAGCTCAAGCCCTGGTTCAGCCAGATGGGGGATGACTGGACGGCGACCAGCCGTCTGCCCGGCGGCGAGTTTGACTGCTCGGTACGCGAGCTGGCCCGCGCCTTTGCGCTGGAGTTTGACTGGCTCGATGATCGCAGCGCCCTGCGCATTGCCGAAGCCTATGGCGCCCATGCCCGTCTCTGGCTGAAAGAGGATCGCGGCATTCACTTTGGTGGTGGCCTCTACGAGTCGGAAGTGCGTTATCTCATCGAGCGGGAGTGGGCCTGTTCACTGGACGATATCCTCTGGCGCCGCAGCAAGCTGGGGCTGCGCCTGAACGACTCAGAGCAGCAAATGCTGCAGATCTGGCTCGACCAATACCATCAGGCTCTGCGCAAGGCGAGCTGATGAGTGACGGTGGGCAGTGCGCTGCTGCCCACAGCTTTCCACCGTAAATGTGCAACAAACCTCTGATAGAACAATAACCTACACACAATAATAAAGAGCATCACATATGAAAAAACTCGCCGTTTCCCTCATCGCCTTGAGCCTTGGGGCATCCCTCTCATTACCCGTGTTGGCTGCCGATGAAGACAAGGTGGTTATCGCCCACCGTGGCGCCTCCGGCTACCTGCCCGAGCATACCCTGGAGTCCAAGGCGCTGGCCTATGGCATGGGGGCTGACTATCTGGAACAGGATCTGGTGATGACCAAGGATGACCAGCTGGTGGTGATGCACGATCACTTTCTCGATGGCATCACCGATGTGGCTGCGCGCTTCCCTGGCCGTGCCCGTCCGGACGGTCGTTACTATGTGGTGGATTTCACCCTGGACGAGGTGCGTTCCCTGCGTATGACCGAGCCGTTCCAGCTGGTGGATGGCAAGCAGGTGCCGGTCTATCCGGCCCGTTTCCCGCTCTGGAAGTCAGACTTCAAGATCCACACCTTCCAGGAGGAGATCGAGATGATCCAGGGGCTCAACAAGAGCACCGGCAAGAACATCGGCATCTACCCGGAGATCAAGGCGCCCTGGCTGTTCCGTCACGAAGGCAAGGATATCTCCAAGGCGGTGCTGAAGGTGCTCAAGGAGTACGGCTACACCGGGAAGGATGACAAGGTCTATCTGCAGTGTTTCGATGCCGATGAACTCAAGCGCATCAACAGCGAGCTGATGCCCGCCATGGGTATGGATCTGAAACTGGTGCAGCTGATGGCCGAGACCGACTGGAACGAGACCATGGTCTACGACGCCAAGGGCAAGGCAACCCCCTACAACTATGACTGGATGTTCAAGCCGGGGGCGATGAAAACCATCGCCAGCTATGCCGAAGGGATTGGCCCGTGGAAGCCGATGATCGTTACCGAGCCGGGCACCCTGGGCAAACCGGTCTTCACCGGCATGGTGAAAGAGGCCCACGCGGCGGGCCTGAAAGTTCACCCCTATACCTTCCGTCAGGATGAGGGGCAGATCCCTGCCTATGCCAAGGACTTCACCGATCTCCTAAACATCTTCCTCTATCAGGCCGATGTGGATGGGGTGTTCAGCGACTTCCCCGACAAGGCGGTGGCCGTCATCAAGGCCCATCAAGAGGCGGCCAAATAGCACTTGGGCGCCATTTGAATGCAACGCGAGGCCAATTGGCCTCGCTTTTTGTTTCAGGTTCCCGCAACGGGAGGGTGCACCCTGTCAGAAAATAGCCAGATCACGTCATGGTGTGCCGGATCTGTATCATTTTACGCAGTTTTTACGTAGCAGATCGCTGGCATGAAATCGGCAGAGCGGTTAGTCTAGCGGCGTTGAACCAACCCCATGAGGTACAGATGAAAACCGTATTGCGTTTTAGCCTGCTGGGCGCCTTGTTGCTGGGTGGCCATGCCTTCGCCGCCGAGCCGAAAAAATTTGATATCAGCATGTTCCCAGCCGCTGACGTGAATCAGGAACGTGTGGTGATCCGCCTGCCTGAAGTCGAGAAAGAAGCCGACATGATGGTCGAGCTGCAGGTCGGCAAAAAGATGATGGTTGATTGCAACGTACCGCGTTTTGCAGGCAACCTGGAACAGCACAGCGTCAAAGGCTGGGGCTACAACTACCTGAAACTGGGCAAGGTCTCTGACCCCATCAGCACCCTGATGATGTGCCCGGATAACCAGCAGAAAGAGACCTTCGTCCAGATCTACGGTCAGGGCTTCTTCGTGAACTACAACTCAAAACTGCCGTTCGTGATCTACGTGCCGCAGGAGTATGAAGTGCGCTACCGTCTGTGGCGTGCCGACAACTTGGCCCAACCGGCCATGATTGAGTAAGCATGTTTGAACCAAAGGTTCAGCTGGTTCACCTGATGTGATAAATAAAGCGCCGTATGGCGCTTTATTTTTGCCTACACAGTCCAGAAAGTGACGTGTAAATTGGCTGCACGTTTACATAAGTTTATTATTTATCAACGTTTTTTGTGTGTTATGCCACAAAATCGGCGTCAGTGATGGGGCAAAGTGACATCGATAAAAGATATTTATTAACATAGTGAGAAAATTGATTTTGCACTCGGCGATGGCCTGATGATACTTGCCCGCAAAGGTCAAACTAACCAGAAAAAAGAGCACTATGAGCTTCGAATCAGACAAGCGTTTCAACGACTTCAAACATTTTCCCCGTGGCCTGCGTCGCAGTGGTGAATTCACTGTGGCCGAAGCGGACAGTCTGGAAAAGTATGGTACCGCCATGCTGGCACTTTACCAGGGCAACCTTGCACCCCGTGACGATGTCGAGTCCGCCTTCGTCGAGCAGGTCAAATCCGGCGAAGCCGGTGCCAACCCCCATGCCAAGGTGTGGTTCAAATACCTCAAGGTGATCGGTCCCAAGCGCGTTCATCGCCTCTGCACCGTCGTTGGCGGCGCCAGCGAAGAGAGCAGCGGTGGCGGCAGCTTTGATGTCGGTGGTGGCAGCGGTGGTGGCAGTGACGAGTCCATCGATTAATGGATACCGAGCTGCTTCGGACCTTTATCGAGGTGAGCAAGACCCGGCACTTTGGCCGGGCTGCTGAAAATCTCTACCTGACCCAGTCGGCGGTGAGTTTCCGGATCCGCCAGCTAGAGCAGCAACTAGGTGTCAGTCTGTTTGCCCGTCATCGCAACAACATCCGCCTGACCGCCTCCGGTGAGCGTCTGCTGCCCTACGCAGACGCCATCTTGCACACTCTTGGTCGTGCCAAGCAGGATGTGGCGCTCTCACCGGGATTCAGCCAGCAGTTGGCAATCGGCGCGCCCGCTGTGTTCTGGGAGCTCGATTTCAACGACTGGCTCAATCACATCTATGCGCTGGCGCCCGGTTTGGCGGTGCGGCTGGAAACAGCCTCCCGCGAGCACCTCTGCCGTCAGTTGCTGGAGCGTTCCCTCGATCTGGCCCTGCTCTCCGAGCCCACCAAGATCGACGAGATTGCCCTGCATCCCATCGGTGAGCTGGTGTTCGAGCTGGTGAGCCGGGATCCGGCCGCCAATGCCGACAACCTGATGCAGATGCCGCATATCCATCTCGACTGGGGCACCAGCTTCGAGCCGCAACCCAGCCGCTTGCAGAGCCTGCAAAAGACCCCGGTGCTGCACTCCAGCTCCGCCAGCATGGCGTTGCAGTTCGTGCTGGCCAACGGTGGTGCTGCCTACCTGCCACGGCGGATGGTCAGCCCCTTCCTCGAGAAGGGGGCGCTCCATCTGGTGGAGGGGGGCCAGCCGCTGAGCCGTCCGCTCTATCTCGCCTATCTGGAGAAATCCGATCGCCGGGAGCTGATCGATCAGCTGCTGACCCTGCCACTGGGTTGGCACGACGCTGAACTGCGCCTCAACGTCGAATAAGCGTCGAGCGTTATCCAAGGAAGAGCCCACCCCACGGTGGGCTCTTCTGTTTGGAGAAAATTGCAGGGAGCGAGGTCACGTAATTGGCGCGGGAGGCTTGGCGTCATCGGCCTGTAACGGTACCTTTTCAGGCTGTTTATCCGATTGAGCACTGACAGGGATGGATTGTAATTGATCGACTTTAGTCACCCCGAATGGCGGGCGCTGGCGCAGCAGTTGCTGAGCCACTCACCTGTGGTGATCCGTGGCCGCCAGTGGCAACCGCTGGTGGGCCTGCTCAAGGATAACCAGCTGCTGCTCGCCCATGGCAGCCACAGCTATGAGCTCACCCCGGCCGGGCGGCGCTATCTCACCCGCGAGCTGATGCTGGCCGAGATCGCCACCGCTCCTCCCGAGCCCGAGGAGTGGTTGCATGCTCAGGGCTGGCAATTGGGGGAGCAGGTCAACGAACGGGTGCTGGCGGCGCTCTATCGCAAGAGCGAGGTGAACTTCACCCCCAACGAGCAGATTGATTTCGAGGACAAGGGGATCCGGCTCTGTGCCGATCAGCTGTTGCGCTTGCGCGCCGCCCAGCCGTTCAGCCTCTTTTTCAGCGGCGGCACCCTGATCGATGCTGCCCCCTGGTTGCAGACGCTGGGGGAGGTGGCGCTGCCCGAGCGCACCCTGGCGGGTCTTGGCAAGATCCTGTGGGGGGAGGGGAGCATCGAGCGGGTGATCACCACAGACAGCGTCGGCGCTTTTGCCGAGCTGCCTCTTGAACCCGGCACCTTGCTGGTGTGGGCTCCCCCATCGGCTCCCCTTGCCTTGCAGCAGGTGGTGGCCGCCTTGCCCCCCAATGTGTTGTGGAGTCATCTCACCGCCCTCGACCCTGCCGGGGTGGATCGGCTGCAGGCGCTGGCCCAGCGGCTGGGTCGTCCGGCCAGCTGGTGGTTGCCCCGTGATTTGGCTCCCATCCTCAGCGCGTATGCCCAGCCTTTGACTGAGGCTCGGCCCTGGGAGCCGAGCCGGATCCCCAAGTCATTGTTAGCAGTTTGTAGCGGTTTGGTTGAGTCCAATGGTGGCTTGTCTGCCGAGGTGTGCGCACTGGCGCCAGCGTGGCATGCCGTTGGTTGAAATTGGCCTGAAAGCGAGCCAAAAAGCGGTTTTCCCCCATTGAACGCGGTGATATAAAGAGTTGACGAAGCGCTCGCCAGATGAGCGCTTTTGTTTATCAAGCCGCTTTGCCACCCAACGAACTCAACGGAATACAGGGAATACCATGTTTGAAAAGGTTGTTGCCGCCCCAGCGGATCCGATCCTGGGCCTGACCGAAGCCTTCCGCGCTGACTCTCGCAGCCACAAGATCAATCTGGGCGTAGGGATCTACAAGGACGAGTCCGGTGCCACCCCCATTCTTCACTGCGTCAAGAAAGCCGAGCAGAAGCTGCTGACCGACGAGAAGACCAAGAACTACCTCGGTATTGAAGGCAATATCGAATATGGCCGCATCGTGCAGCAACTGCTGTTCGGGCAGCACTCTGCGCTGGTTGCCAGCGGTCGCGCCAAGACCGCGCAAGCGCCGGGCGGTACCGGTGCCCTGCGTATCGCGGCCGAATTCGTGGTGCGCAACGGTCTGGCCAAGACCATCTGGATCTCCGATCCCACCTGGGCCAACCACGTCAGCGTGTTCCAGGCCGCGGGCCTGACCGTCAAGTGGTACAAGTACTACGACGCCGTGACCAAGGGGCTCGACTTTGCTGCCATGCAGGCCTCGCTGGCCGAAGTGCAGCCGGGTGAGCTGGTGCTGTTGCATGGTTGTTGCCACAACCCGACCGGTATCGACCCCACTAGCGATCAGTGGCGTGCGCTGGCCAAGCAGAGTGCTGCTGCCGGCTGGTTGCCGCTGTTTGACTTCGCCTATCAGGGTTTTGCCCGTGGTATCGAAGAGGATGCCGAAGGCCTGCGTATCTTCGCCGAGTGCCATGACGAGCTGCTGGTGGCGAGCTCTTTCTCCAAGAACTTCGGCCTCTACAACGAGCGGGTCGGCGCCTTCACGCTGGTCAGCGCGACCAAGGAGATCGCCGATGTGGCCTTCACTCAGGTCAAGACAGTGATCCGTGCCAACTACTCCAACCCGCCGTCACACGGCGCCGCTGTGGTCACCGCCGTGGTGAGCGATCCGGCTCTCTATGCCGAGTGGGTCGAAGAAGTGGCCGCCATGCGGGTGCGTATTCGCGAGATGCGCGAACTGCTGGTAGAGAAGCTGGCTGCCCTCGGCGTGAGCCAGGATTTCAGCTTTATCCGCGAGCAGAACGGCATGTTCTCCTTCTCCGGCCTCACCAAGGATCAGGTGGAGCGCCTC
Organism: Aeromonas sp. ZOR0001; assembly: GCF_000801015.1. Classification (NCBI taxonomy): domain Bacteria; kingdom Pseudomonadati; phylum Pseudomonadota; class Gammaproteobacteria; order Aeromonadales; family Aeromonadaceae; genus Aeromonas; species Aeromonas sp. ZOR0001. Next base: position 15,927 of record NZ_JRJY01000081.1, read on the forward strand.
AAGAGCGAATTTGCCATCTACATCGTCGGCTCAGGCCGGATCAGCGTGGCCGGTATTACCCGCGCCAATATCGATCCCCTGTGCGAGGCCATTGCCAAGGTGCTGTAATCGCATCGCCTGATGCTCTGGCACTATGCGGCACTATGCCATGAAAAAGCCCGTCACCTTGGTGACGGGCTTTTTTGATCGTCAACGGCTGATCGCCAAACAAGGGTAAGGGCGGCTCAGTGGTGGCGGGCACCTTGCCACAGCTTGCGCAGTTGCAGCAGCAGCGCGGTCAGGGCGCCGCCGCTCAGGGCGGTGAGTACCGCCAGCAGCAGGCTGCCGAGCAGGAAGGGAGGCACCAGAGTGGCCGCCTCCTGCTCCAGCCAGTGCAGGGTCCAGCTGAGGTGGAAAGGCTCCGGCGTCTGGTGCAGTACCAGACAACCGGTGCGATAGGCGTAGAGATACATGAACGGCAGGGTCAGCGGATTGTTGAACCAGACCGCCAGCAGTGCCAGCGGCAGGTTGAGGCTGAACGCCAGCGCCAGACCGACTGCGATGAGCGAGTGCATCGGGATAGGGAACCAGCAGGCGAAGATCCCGGCTGCTACCGCGCCGCTCAGGGCGCGAGTGCCCCCTTGCCAGAGGGCTGGGGCGAGCAGTCGCTCACCAAACAGGGCAAACCACTTCTGCTGGCGCAGGGTGTCGCGATCTAGCTTGAAGCGGGAAAACCAGCGACTCAGCATGGGCGGGCCATCTTGCGTTTTTGCCACTGGCGCACCGTGCTGATCCGCCAGAAGGTACGGATCAGGGTGTAGCCGATAAGGGAACTGAGCAGGGCAAGGATCAGCGAGCCCAGCAACAGCGGTGGTGCCACTGTGCCCAGTACCGAGACCAGCCACTCCCAGGTGAATTCAATCTCTATCTGCTGCGCCGAATGTCCCAGCAACTGGCAACCCACCAGATAGGCGCCATAGAGCAGGGGAGGCATGGTAAAGGGGTTGGAGAGCCAGACCAGCGCCACCGAGAGCGGCAGATTGACCCGGCACAGGATGGCGCCACCGGCGGCCAGCAGCATCTGGCAGGGGAGCGGCACCCAGGCCATGAAGAGGCCCACCGCAAATGCCCCGGCAGCCGAGCGGCGATTGAGGTGCCAGAGGTTGGCATCGAGCAGCAGTTTGCCGAACAGCCGCAGGTGCTTGTGTTCTTTCAGGGTTTGCTGATCGGGCATCCAGCGTTTAATGAGTCGTTTGGGCATATTGAAACCTTGCTAAATACTTGCTCCATGGATCTGCGTCTGTTGTCGTTTGCCCTGGGGGCAAGCTCCTCACTGCTCTGGCCATGGTTACCTTCACTCGCATGGGGGGGCCTGTTGCTGTCCCTGCTGATCCCCCTTGCATATTGCCGTGCCTGGCGGTGGCTGTTTCTCCTGCTCGGCATCCTCTGGATGCAGGCCAATCTTGCCTATCGGCTGGCCTGGCTGGAGCGGTTGGGCGATCAGACGAGCCACATGATAACCGCACAGCTGCAAAGTGCAGAGCCCGAGGGGGATAAATTTGTCCGGCTGCTGCTGCGGGTGAGCACCCTCGACGAGCAACCGGTGACACCTGAGCCCCTGATCCGGGTCAATGCCTATCAGGCATTACCCGCCATGACGGTAGGCAGCCGGATCACCCTGGTGACCTCGTTGAAACCGGCTCACGGTCTGGCCAACGAGGCGGGGCTGGATGGGCGGCGTCTGCTGCTGGGCAAGGGGATCACCGCCACTGGCAATCTGCGTCGTGTGATAGATATTCAACAGGCACCTGCGGGTTGGCGTGAACGCTGGTTGGGGGCTGCGACCGAGAGTTGGCGTCCGCTTGACTATGCCCCCTTGCTGGCGGCGCTCACTTTTGGCGAGCAGAGCGGTATCACGGATGCCCAGTGGGAGCTGTTTCGCGGCAGCGGCCTGACCCATATCATCGCCATCTCAGGGCAACACATCGCGCTGGTGGCGGTGCTCGGGTGGTGGCTGGGCAGGCTGTTTGGTCTGCGCGGCGCCATCATCACCTCCCTGCTGTTTGCCGCCGTCTACAGCGCGTTGGCCGGATTTGCGGTGGCCACCGAGCGGGCCCTGATCATGGTGCTGGTGTGGAGTGTGTTGCGCTGGAGTCGGCGGGAGTGGCCGGCCTGGCGCATCTGGCTGTGGGCCTTTGTGGTATTGACCCTCTGGGATCCCTTTGCCCTCTATTCGGCCGGCTTCTGGCTTTCGTTTCTGGCGGTGGCCATCTTGCTGCTGGTGGGATATGTCCACGACAAGCCGGGACTGTGGCAGATCCAGCTCTGGCTGCTGCTCGGTCTGCTGCCGCTGCAACTGGCGTTGTTCGAGGGGATAGCGCCCCTTGCCATGGTGATCAACCTGCTGGCGGTGCCGCTCTTTTGTATCGCCATCATCCCGCTGGCCCTGATCGGTGTGCTGCTGGCGCCGCTCTCCACCTCGCTTGCCTATGTCCTGTTCTGGCTGGCGGATCTGGGGCTCGGGTGGGTGCTGACGATCCTGAACTGGTTGGCCGATCAACTGCAACTGTGGTGGCCACTACCCGCCTGGTGGCTGCCGCTGTGCACCCTGCTGTTGCTGCTCTGGTTCGCCGCACAGTGGCGCCCGGCACGTTGGCTGTTGCTACCGGGTCTGTGTGCGCTGTTGTTGGCGCTCTGGCCAACGCCAGTCCGCTGGCAACTGCGGGTGCTGGATGTGGGGCAAGGGCTAGCGGTGCTGATCAGCAAGGGGGAGCGAGCCATCCTCTATGACACCGGCGATCGTTATCCCGGAGGCTACAACATGGCGGACGCTGTGATCCTGCCCCAGCTAAGCCATCTGGGGATCCGGGTCATCGATCGCCTCATCATCAGCCACAAGGATCGGGATCATGCCGGCAATCGCAAGCGACTGCTCAGCGCCATGCCGGTGCGCCACGAGTTCTCCTCTTACCCCTTCAGTGAGAGAACGACGCTCTGCCAGCGTGGGCAACAGTGGCGCTGGCAGGGGCTCTCGTTTGCAGTGCTCTGGCCCGAGCGCCCCGGTGGCGGGCGCAATAACGATGGCTGCGTGGTGCGTATTAGCGATGGCGAGCGCAGTGTGCTGCTCAGTGCAGATATCGAACGGCAAGCCGAGCAGCGGCTGGTGGCGCTGGAGGGGGAGGGGTTGGCCAGCACCTTGCTGGTGAGCCCCCATCATGGCAGTCGCACCTCCTCCACGCCCCCTTTTGTTGCGGCGGTAGCGGCGCAGGAGGTGATCCACAGCGCCGGCTTTATGAATCAGTGGGGCTTTCCCCGTCCCGATGTAGTGGCCCGCTATCGGGATGCCCGCCAGTGGATCACCGGTCAGCAAGGGGCGATGCTGGTCGAACCCACCGCAGCGGGCTTGAGCGTCACCGCCGAGCGAGATGTGGGGCCCTGGTACCGGCGAAGTGGCGAGTGGTGGCGACCGCGAGTGTGGTTTGAGCAATAATCAGCCATTTCTGCCGTGTAGGAATGCGATATAGGTGGCGGCGCTTGGTGTAAGCCTGCGCTTTGGCTAGAATAGCCCGTCATTTCCATTACTAACGGCTATTCATGCAACAAGAAACCTCACAAGAGAGCTGGCCAGTATTCAAACGCCTGCTCGGTTATGTCCGTGATCGCAAGCTGGGCCTGGTCGGTGGCATCATCGGGATGCTGGGCTACGCCGCCGTGGATACCACCTTTGTCTACTCCATCAAGCCGCTGATCGATCAGGGCATCAATGGCAACGACAGCACCGTTTTGAAATGGATGCCCTTCTTCGTTCTCGGCATCGTGGCCCTGCGCGGTGTCGCCAACTTTCTCTCCAACTACTGCATGGCCTGGGTCGGTAACCACGTCGTGATGCGTCTGCAACAGCAGGTGTTCAATCACATGGTGGCGATGCCGATGAGCTTCTTCGACCGTCAGAACACCGGCCACCTGCTCTCCAAGGTGACCTATGACGCCAGTCAGGTCTCCTCGGCGGCGAGCACCACGCTGGTGACCCTGGTGCGGGAAGGGGCGACCGTGGTCGGTCTGCTCGGCCTGATGTTCTGGCACTCCTGGCAGCTGTCGGTGATTTTCCTGGTGGTTGGCCCGCTGGTGGGGGTCATCATCGGCCTTATCAGCCGCCGTTTCCGCCAGATCAGCCGTCACATCCAGCAGGCGGTAGGGGATATCACCACCTCCACCGAGCAGATGCTCAAAGGGCACAAAGAGGTGCTGATGTTTGGTGGCCAGAAGGTGGAAGAGAAACGCTTCTTCCAGGTCAGCAACAACATGCGCCAGCAGACCATGAAGATGGTCGCCGCCGATGCCATCGGCAGTCCAGTGGTGCAGATGGTGGCCTCCATCGCGCTGGCTGCCTTCCTCTACGTCGCGACCATTGACAGCGTCAAGTCAACTCTGACTGCCGGTACGTTTACCGTCATGATCACCTCCATGATGATGCTGCTCAAGCCGCTGAAAAGCCTGACCGACGTCAACAACCAGTTCCAGAGGGCCATCACCGCCTGCCACAGCCTGTTTGGCCTGCTCGACACCGAGCCGGAGCAGGATACCGGCACCCGTACTCTGGAGCGTGCCCGCGGCGAGATCGAGTTTCGCAACGTCACCTTCACCTACCCGACCAAGGATACTCCGGCGCTGCACAACGTCAGCTTCAAGGTGGAAGCGGGTAAATCGGTGGCGCTGGTGGGCCGTTCCGGCTCTGGCAAGAGTACCATTGCCAGCCTGTTGACCCGCTTCTACGACATCGATCAGGGCGAGATCCTGCTGGACGGCATCAACATTCGCGAATACAAGTTGAGCGATCTGCGCAAGCAGTACGCGCTGGTCTCCCAGCATGTTCACCTGTTCAATGACTCGGTGGCCAACAACATCGCCTACGCCGCAGAAGACAAATACAGCCGCGACCAGATCGTGCAGGCCGCCCGTATCGCTCATGCCGATGAGTTCGTCAGCAAGATGAGCAACGGGTATGACACTGTGGTTGGCGAGAACGGTGCATCCCTCTCCGGCGGTCAGCGCCAGCGTGTTGCCATCGCCCGCGCTCTGCTGCGCGATGCGCCGGTTCTGCTGCTGGATGAGGCCACCTCGGCCCTCGATACCGAGTCCGAACGCCACATTCAGGCGGCCATCGACGAGCTTTGCAAGGCGCGTACCTCGCTGGTGATCGCCCACCGTCTCTCCACCATCGAGAAGGCGGACGAGATCCTGGTGATCGACGAAGGTCATATCGTCGAGCGCGGTAACCACGAAGTATTGATGGAGCAGCGCGGCACCTATGCCCAGCTGCGCGCCATTCAGTTTGGCAACGCGGGAAGCAAGGCCTGATGCTGGAACGGCTCTGGTATGCAAAGAGTGGCTGGCGCTGGTTGCTGGCCCCCTTTGCCCTGCTGTTTGCCATCATCAGCGGCACCCGCCGCTACGCCTATCGTCATGGCTGGCGCAAGGGGTATCGCTCCTTCTTGCCGGTGATCGTGGTGGGCAATATTTCGGTCGGGGGCAACGGCAAGACGCCGGTGGTGGTCTGGCTGGTGGAGCAGTTGCAAGCCCGCGGCTATCGCCCTGGGGTGGTGAGCCGTGGTTATGGTGGCAAGGCGCCCCATTACCCCTATCGGCTGGATGAGACCAGCACCACGGCGCAGGCCGGAGATGAGCCGGTGCTGATTGTCCGGCGCTGCGGCTGTCCGGTGGTGGTTGCCCCGAAACGGGCCGATGCGGTACGACTGCTGGAGCAGAGCGGTGAGGTGGATATCATCATCACCGACGATGGTCTGCAGCACTATGCGCTGGCCCGCGACATCGAGCTGGTGGTGGTGGACGGAGCGCGCCGTTTCGGCAACGCCTGCCTGCTGCCGATGGGGCCGCTGCGCGAGCCGGTCACTCGACTCAAACGGGTGGACGCCATCATCTGCAACGGCGGCGAGCCGGGCAAGGGGGAGTACCCCATGCAACTGGTTGCCGACACCCCGCGCCGGGTGCGCGACGATGCCCCGCTGGCCGCCCCCTTGGCGGGGCCGGTTGATGCGCTGGCGGGGATCGGTCATCCGCCCCGCTTCTTTGCCACCCTCGAAGGGCTCGGCTACCAGCTGGAGCAGCAGGCCGCCTACGGCGATCATCACCCCTTCGATCGGGATGAGTTGGTGGGGCGCTTTGCCAGCAAGCCGCTGCTGATGACCGAGAAGGATGCGGTCAAGTGCCGCCCGTTTGCCCTCGATAACTGGTGGTATCTACCGGTCAGTGCCGAGTTGCCCGCCTCCCTGCTCGACACCCTGCTGCACAAGCTGGGGGCGAAGGCAAATGGCGCGGCCAGGGCGTAAGATTAACCTCTCTCGCCTGAGCGGGGGATAAGTGGACCAATAGCGGTCCCGTATGGAATATCTGGTTGCTCGACATCCATCGCTGGCGTGATGAAGCCGCCAGCGCGACATCGTTGAAGGAGTATCGTTTTGGCTTTGGACATCAAGTTGCTCGACATCATCGCCTGCCCGGTCTGCAAGGGTAAGCTGCACTACAACAAAGCAGTTCATGAGCTGGTCTGCCGCTTCGACAAGCTGGCCTATCCGCTGGAAGAGGGCATCCCGGTGCTGCTGGAGAACCGTGCCCGTCCGCTCAACAGCGATGAGCTGCCGTCATGAGTTTCGTCGTCGTCATTCCGGCCCGCTATGCGTCAACCCGCCTGTCGGGCAAGCCGCTGGCTGATATCCATGGCAAGCCCATGGTGCAACACGTAGTGGAGAAAGCCCTGCAATCGGGTGCCGATCGGGTGATCGTTGCCACCGATGACGAGCGGGTACAGCAGGCACTGCAGAGCACCGGCGTCGAGGTGTGCATGACCTCACCGGATCACCAGTCCGGCACCGAGCGTCTGGCCGAGGTGTGCCGTCACTACGGCTTTGCCGCCGATACCATCATCGTCAATGTGCAGGGGGATGAGCCGCTCATTCCGCCCGCCATCATTCGTCAGGTAGCGGATAATCTGGCCGCCGCCACGGCGCCGATGGCGACCTTGTCGGTGCCGATCAAGGATGCCGAAGAGGCGTTCAACCCGAACGCAGTGAAAGTGGTGACTGACAAGGATGGCTACGCCCTCTACTTCAGTCGCGCCAGCATTCCCTGGGATCGGGATCGCTTTGCCAAGAGCCATGAGCAGATTGGTGACCACTACCAGCGTCATATCGGTATCTATGCCTATCGTGCCGGCTTTATCCAGCGTTACGTAGACTGGGCACCGAGCGTGCTGGAGCAGGTCGAGGCGCTGGAGCAGCTGCGGGTGCTCTGGTACGGGGAGAAGATCCACGTCGCCCAGGCCCTTGAAGCGCCGCCGGTCGGGGTGGATACCCAGGCCGATCTGGAGAAGGTGCGCGCCTTTTTGGCCAAGTGATGGCCACAGCACTAACGTCATGAAAAACGGTGTCGCAAGGCACCGTTTTTTGTTTTGAAAATTTATATAATTATTTGATTTTAAACGCTAAACATGGGTTTTCTCAAACTTTTGGCGTGCATGGTTTGCCAAAGCGACGAGTTTGGTTATGATGCAAGACGCCCTGTTAACCCTAACCGGGCGGCTAAAACGAGATAAAACGGGGTGTTTGGGTGATAAATGTATTCCTGGTCGATGATCATGAGCTGGTGCGTACAGGGATAAGACGCATTCTTGAAGATGTGCGCGGGATCAAGGTGGTGGGTGAAGCACAGAGCGGCGAGACAGCAGTCACTTTCTGTCGCCAACACCATCCGGACGTGATCCTGATGGACATGAACATGCCGGGTATTGGTGGTCTGGAAGCGACCCGCAAAATTCTGCGGATCCGCCCCGATGTGCGCATCATAGTGCTGACCATTCATTCAGAAAATCCGTTCCCCACCAAGGTGATGCAGGCCGGCGCCGCCGGTTACCTTACCAAGGGGGCAGCTCCTGACGAGATGATCCAGGCGATCCGGTTGGTGCACTCCGGTCAGCGCTACATCTCCCCGGAGATTGCCCAGCAGATGGCCCTCAGCCAATTTGCCTCCGCTGACGAGAATCCCTTCAAATCCCTCTCCGAGCGCGAGCTGCAGATCATGATGATGATCACCAAGGGGCAGAAGGTGACTGATATCTCCGAGCAGCTCAACCTGAGCCCGAAGACGGTCAACAGCTACCGCTATCGGCTGTTCAGCAAGCTGGGGATCAACGGTGACGTGGAACTGACCCATCTGGCCATTCGCTATGGCATGCTGGATGCCGATACCCTCTAATCGGGTGGCGTGTGGTCACAAAGGCGGCGAGTGCCGCCTTTTTGCTTTTTTGCCCCTTTGCTTTTCAGGCGGCGAGGGCAGTATGCTCTGCCCGTCAATTTTTGCCTTTGTGTGAGCCGAGTAGCTGATGACCCTCTCTCCCGAACCTCTCTTCGACAGCAAGGCGTTTCTGAGCGCCGTCACCCATCAAAGTGGCGTCTACCGCATGCATGACAGCGGTGGCACCGTGATCTATGTGGGCAAGGCCAAGGATCTGAAAAAGCGGCTCGCCTCCTACTTTCGCACCAACGTCGACAGCATCAAGACCCGCACCCTGGTGCGACAGATCGCCGATATCCAGGTCACAGTCACCCACACCGAGACCGAGGCGCTGATCCTCGAGCACAACCTGATCAAGCAGTACCAACCCCGTTACAATGTGCTGCTGCGGGACGACAAATCCTACCCCTGGATCATCATCACCGCGCATCAGCATCCACGCATCGGCGTCCATCGCGGTGCCCGCAAGATCAAAGGAGAGTACTTCGGCCCATACCCCTCTGGCGGCGCGGTGCGTGAGAGTTTGCATCTGATGCAGAAAATATTTCCGGTACGCCAGTGCGAGGATGCGGTCTATGCCAACCGCACCCGTCCCTGCCTGCTCTACCAGCTCAAGCGTTGCGCTGGCCCTTGCGTGGCTGGATTGGTGAGCGAGGCCGAATATACCCAGCAGGTGGAGCTGGCCAAACTGTTTCTGGCGGGCAAGAACCAGCAGGTGATTGGTGAACTGGTGGGCAAGATGGAGTCCGCCAGCGGTGATCTGCGCTTTGAAGAGGCGGCCCGCTATCGGGATCAGATCCTGGCGCTGCGCCGGGTCACCGAGCAGCAGTCGGTGAGCGGCAACGTGCTGGACGAGCTGGATGTGGTGGGGGTCGCCTTCCAGCAAGGTGCGGCCTGCATCCACGTGCTCTTTATTCGTCAGGGCAAGGTGCTGGGTTCGCGTAGCTACTTCCCGAAAGTGCCGGCTGACACCCCGCTCGATGAGGTGGTGCAATCCTTCCTGCTGCAGTTTTATCTGTCGGGGCAGGGGGGACGGCAGATCCCGACCGAGGTGCTGCTCGATGTGGCTCTCGAAGATGAAAGCGTCATCGCCGAGACCCTGAGCCAGACTGCAGGCTACAAGGTGCGGGTGGTGAGCCGTACCCGCGCCGAGCGGGCCCGCTTTATCAAGCTCGCCTCCATCAACGCCGAGACGGCGCTTCGCTCGCGGCTTGCTCACAAGAGCACCATCACCGCTCGCTACGATCAGCTGGAAGAGCTGCTGGAGCTGGAGCGCCCCATCGCCCGCATGGAGTGTTTCGATATCTCCCACACCATGGGGGAGCGCACCGTGGCCTCTTGCGTGGTGTTCAACCGGGAGGGGCCGCTCTCATCGGAATATCGTCGTTTCAATATCGACGGCATCACCGGCGGTGATGACTACGCGGCGATGGAGCAGGCGCTGGAGCGCCGCTTTGGCAAGCAGCAGGAGCCGGACAAGGTGCCGGACGTGCTGTTTATTGACGGTGGCCTCGGCCAGTTGCGCCGCGCCGAAGAGATCCTGGCCCGTCAGCTGGAGTTTCTCGGCGGTAAATATCCGCTGCTGGTGGGGATTGCCAAGGGGGTCACCCGCAAGGCGGGGTTGGAAACTCTCATCATGGGGGAGAGCCACGAAGAGCTGCATTTACCGGCAGATATGCCCGCTTTGCACCTTATTCAGCATATTCGCGATGAATCTCACCGTTTTGCCATTACTGGCCACCGTGCCAGACGGGCCAAGGCCCGCACCAGCAGCAGTCTGGAGGATATTCCGGGGGTGGGGCCAAAGCGGCGGCAGGCGCTGCTCAAATATCTGGGCGGCCTGCAGGAGGTCAAAAAGGCGAGCGTGGATGAACTGGCCAAGGTACCCGGCATCAGTCAGGAGCTGGCCCAGACCATCCACGATGGCTTGCACAGCGCCTGAGCAGGGTTAACGGCATGGCAAAATCGCTAACTCCTTGATGCACAAGAGCCGTGACGCGGGGGGGCCGTAAATGCCATAATGGCCCTCGCATTTTGAGAAGATTGATGGATTAAAAAGACCAAGACGGGCGCCAGTGCGGTTGCATCGCAAATCGGCTTTGGCGCACTATGTAGCGACGTACAAGAAGTGGCTGAAAATAATGACAAACATACCTAACCTGTTGACGTTTTTCCGGATTTTGCTCATTCCCGTCTTCGTCATCCTGTTCTATCTGCCTTATCAATGGTCCTATCTGGCTGCCGCCATCGTCTTTATTCTGGCCGCTGCCACCGACTGGTTTGATGGCTATCTGGCTCGCAAGCTCAATCAGTCCACCGCCTTTGGCGCCTTCCTTGACCCGGTTGCCGACAAGATCATGGTTGCCGCCGCACTGGTGGTCATCGTCGAACACTACAACACCATCTGGGTCACCATCCCCGCCATGACCATGATTGGCCGCGAGATCATCATCTCCGCCCTGCGTGAATGGATGGCCGAGCTCGGCAAACGCTCCTCGGTGGCTGTCAGCTGGATTGGCAAGTGGAAGACCATGATCCAGATGGTGTCGCTCACCGGTCTTATCTGGCAATACAACGTCTGGATGGTGTGGCTCGCCTATGTGATGCTCTATGTCGCTACCGTGCTCACCTTCTGGTCGATGTTCCAGTACATGAAGGCCGCCTGGGGCGATTTGACCCACCACGCCAACCTGTGAGTCACTTGCGTCGCAAGGTGAGGTTTCCGCTGATTTGAGACAGGAAATGAGCAAAGGCGCTAAAACTGTTCAAAAAGGGCAAAAAATGCCCGAACGATCAGGTAATTAAATATTTCTGGTTGACTGGGCGAGGAACATCGCTAGAATGCGTCCTCGTAGTCAGGCAGTCAGCCAGACCAATGCGGGAATAGCTCAGTTGGTAGAGCACGACCTTGCCAAGGTCGGGGTCGCGAGTTCGAGTCTCGTTTCCCGCTCCAAATTCAGACAATCGAGAGCCAACTCTCTTTTGCATGGCGCGTTAGCAAAGCGGTTATGCAGCGGATTGCAAATCCGTTTAGTCCGGTTCGACTCCGGAACGTGCCTCCATATTGACAAGCCCGCCACGCGAGCTTGATACCGATTGCGGTGCCCGAGTGGTGAAATCGGTAGACACAAGGGATTTAAAATCCCTCGACGTTCGCGTCGTGCCGGTTCGATTCCGGC
>NZ_JRJY01000035.1:0-6643 GCF_000801015.1 Aeromonas sp. ZOR0001
CGGACTCGAACCGACACGGTTATTCACCGGCGGATTTTGAATCCAGAAACTGCGGTTTCCTAGAGATAGTACGACTCGTAAGCCATTGAATCAAGTGTGGTTTGGTTATTTCAGGTTGGTTAAAGTTGAGGTGGGTTTGCACACTTTGCACATTTTTACCCACCGAAATCACACGCCAACGACTAGCAAAACTAGGTAATCCCCACCAAATTTCACTGTCTCTTGCTAGAACTACTTCGCATGTTGACTGCATGTTCTCGTGGTTAGCATGAAGCCTACCGTATCCACTTTGAAGCAACTCAGCCAGACCTGCTGCTGGTAGAACACCGTCAAGGTCCACCAGCCGCCAAGTTGGCCGACGGCTACTACCCACGGACGGCACTGGCCACAACTGTTACACCAAGGTGGGATAGATAGTGGTTTCCATGGGGAATATTTCGAGGGAAGGGATAGTGCGGCGCGGGATGGGAGATAACGCACTGCAGAACAAGCCATCTTGCAGGATAACAGGCAGCAAAAAGGGGCCTGGATTAACCATGAGCCCCCTTATGCGCAATACGATCTTGCGGTCAATCAAACGTAGTTTCGCAATCTCGACACTCGTACTTATCGAACAACATTCCATCAAGTGCAGAACCAGCAGCAGCGCCAGCAGTAGCTCCGGCAGCAGCAGCTGCAAAACGACCTAGCAACCCACCAACAACACCACCGATTGCTGTACCAACCCCAGGAATAACCGATCCAATAGCCGCGCCTGTAGCAGCACCACCCAGGGCACCACCCACACCGCCAGCAACACCTCCGGTTTTCTTACCAATGTTTCGCTCACGCACGTTTGAAGAATTGCAGTTCGGACACTTCACCATATAAACACCTTTTTTTCTGATAGCGTGTCCTCGATTTTATCACCATCAAACCCGTTTGAAACCAATCACGAGTAACAATTTGACAGTTCATAACGCATTTTATGTTCAATTGGGACAACATCCATCACAACTAGCAGAAACACTTGAGCAACCGCAACATTCGCTAGTCGAACAAGGGGCTACATGAGCATGAGCTCATACCCCTGCTCCACAACCTCTTGATAGAACCATGACTGTAGAGCATGAATTTCATCATTCGTTCGCTCTGCAGGAATGCGCGCAAGATGATAGGCCATCCAGAGATCTTCAACCGAGGGTTTTGAGCTCCATTCCTTCGCCTGAACAACTAAAGAACCGATATCATGGATTCTGTTCGGCAACTCAAAATTAGTCTGTGTCATTAAATACGCTCTCAAAGCCCGTGGTGATGGCCATTTAAACATCAGATTATTGCATGCCTGGCTTGTGGCACTGTTACCTGCCAACCACAGGATCAACGATGGCTCATCTCTTCGATCCAACGGCCAACGCCATCAGGATCGGCAAGCAGCTGAGCGAGCGGCAGATGGTTGGAGCACAAGGCGAGCTGGCCGCACTCCTCACTTTGCTTCCAATCCGGTTGATGAAGGGGCCAAGGCACCGGGCGCCACAGCTCATCGAAATGCTTGTCGCTATCTTCCAGACAACGGAACAAACTCACTTCAACAATGGCTTGGCCATCAAGTTGCAGAGGGTCTGGCTGGCCTTTTACCCCTGCCCGCAGCACTGAGGTATGGCGAAAATCGCTATCAATGTAAAGGCGGAAAGCCAGAGTGATATCGTTCTTTTCGGCCGTATCGCCACCCCAATCACGGTAACAATGGGTAGAAGCAAACAGTGGCATATAGTCCCATGCCCAGCTGCTGGATGGGCGGGTTCCCGAGCGGCAGGGGCGGCTATTTTCGCTGGGCTCCCAATACCAGAACTCGGCGTCCAGCGCCTGACTGGCGATCTGATCGAATAGTGGGAGGATACGCTGGTAAAAACCAGCGGCGAGTCGGTGGGCTTGTTGCAGTTGGGTAACCAGTTGGGTGGTCTGTTCAAGATCGTGTGGCATGACGGCATCCTTAGCCAAAGTCAGTGATTCAAAAAAGAGAAATCGGGGCGAGATAGGTGCAATGTCCCGGCATAATCGAACAGAGCAGCCCAACCAGTAGGCTCAGCGGGTGGGGTAATTTGCCGTTCTGACATCACCCCGCAATCCAGATCCAGCCGCCCTGCGTAGGCAAACAACGGCGCCCATTCAGGCACCACCGGGGCCATGCCAAACAACTCAAACGCCTGCAGCCACTCATCGCGAATGACGCGATCCTGACGGCAGGATTCAAACTCGGAGGCAGTTTGCAGATAGCGGCGCAGTGGCTCCCAGTCACGCAAGGTCATCTGGACAAAGCGTTCGGGCAGCTCAGGGCGAATCAGCGGGGCGACAGGGATATTGCCGAGCGCAACGTAATAGAGCCGGTCTTCATAGTCATCAAACTCGGCTTCGCCGACCACAGCATTGACCTGGGCCAGCCACTGCTCCCGATACTGGTCACCACCGAACGGGGGCTTCACCTCGATAACCACCAGCGCGTCGTCAAAGTGGAGCAGCACATCGGGCTCGACATAACGGCGATCCTGCAGCGATACCAGTTTTGGCCACAGCTCCAGCCGTTGAAAGGTGGCCGGGTCTAGCGGATTGTCACCGAGTAGAAAGCGCAGCACGGCACGCAGAGCACCGTCAGAGAGGTGGGGCAGACGGCCAAAGAAAGTGGCAGTTAGCAGATCTTCGCTGCCTTTAAACAGGTCGCGCCAGCGCAGGGATTCCCCTTCCCGCTCGATACGCCCAGCCTTGCCATGCAGGATTGCATGTAGCATCGCAACTCCTTGTAATATTGATATTTCAAGCAGGCTCTCACGTAGCTGAAGAGCCTTTGAGATCCTGCTTTAATACCCACTCGACTACTACTCTATCCGTCACAAAATGGGGTAAAAAAGTTTGACTGAATGGAGGTTCCCCCCTATTCTTCTCCGCAACACGACCCCGGCCTCTTGGTTGCTTTGCAACTTACGCTGGGGTTCTTATTTGGTGGATTTACCACCACTCCTGCCAGTTCTCTATGTACCCCATATTTGCCAACCCGAGCTTGCGCACCGACTTTTGTGTGGGGAACGTCAGCAGATGATCCCGCAGGCGCAGATGCCACTGGGTATTCGGGCAAATCACCTTGAGTAGATGCCGTGTGATGGCCAGCAACACGAATGGCTTGGCAAGCCGCTCATCGTCTTTTGCCAGGAAATCGCACCACGCTACCTCTCTGGGCTTGGGCAACTTCACCTGCGTCGTTACGTTGCGGTTCCAGAGGCGGCTATGATGGGCGCAGATATTGCGCAGGTAACTGAGGCCGTAGATCCAGCTGGCAAACACCTGCCAGTCCAGACCGTATTTGCTGGCGATATGCTGCTGATCTGACACCTTCATCATGCCGATCAACTGCGAGATGGCGCCAAAATCAAATACCTCCACCGCCACCCAGATCGGTAGCTCCTCACCATGGCGCTGATGGTAGTGGCGCACAAAATCCTCTTTGGAACGCTTTACCAGCCCCCGGTATTTCTCCATCCACGCCTCAAAGCGGGTCTGGTGACTCCCCCTGAATGCGGGCTGCCGGATAAAGCTGGGGTGGAAGTAGCTGCGATCGAGGTGAGCAAAGGTATTTCGCTTGCCAAGGAGATAGGCAAGATCGACCCGCAAGGCCACCTCGATCCGCTCCAGCGCATCCACTACCAGCAGGCGCAGCTTCTTGTCGAACAGATAGAGCTCCACCGCATCCAGCAGATGGGTGTCGGGGCAAAACTGATCGGTTGCCCTGGTCTCCCGTTTGCTTTCACCCTCAGTCGCAGGCTCAAAGCGGCGAAACGGGTACCAGTAGCCGCTTAAACGGTAATAGCCAATCCGCTCCAGATAGCTCAGTGCGGCATCCCGGTCGGTAACCGTGATGCCGCGCTCAATCAGCTGATCCAGTTGCTGTTGATAGCTAAGCCAAGGGCGAGCGTAGGGCATCAGGCAAGGGCTCCTTCCACCAGCGACTCGGCCAGGGCAAGCTGGGTCTGCTGGCTGGTTTGCAGGCGAGATTTAAGTTGATCGCAGAGGGTCATCAGCTCATGTATTTTTTGCAGTATGAGAACCTGCTCATGATATGGAGGAATCGATACAAGCATGCTTTTCATCAGCGTCCCATTTACATTGGCTTGCCCACATTGCTGCTTGATATGAGGTTCAATCTGAGTTTTCCTAAATAAAGGGCTATTCATACATAATGTCAGATATTCTGGTCTGATATTATGAATGCTACAACGAATACGGATAAGATATGATGCAAATGTATATGTATCATCATCCCCATCAAACATACCTGTCTTACCAACAAGCTCTGCACTATTAGTTCGATTGTATAAAATATCACCTTTTTTAAGATATAAGTTTGGTAGGTCATCAATCTTTGGTGAAACGACCTGATGAGAACCTAAAATAACCTTACCATCCTGAATATCCCCCATTTTTAAAACAGGTACACCATCTGATAGTTCGCTGACCGTTTTCTCTGAGCTACCATATTCACAAAATAGAGAGGAGTCACTTATTCTTGACCATACCCATCCCAGCGGTAACTCAAACGGCTTTTCGTCTTCACTAATTGCAGGAAGCGGTTTCTCTTTTTTGATTTTCTTCTCTTTGACCAGCTGAGCTTTTTCGGCGGCGATACGCTCCAGCAGGGCTGAGGCGGGTTCATCGCTCGGGTCTTGCGGCACCAATTTGCCCATCACCGCCAGTTGCAGGATGGTCTGTTTCAGGGCGTCGATGCTGGCCTCAGTGGTAAAGAGGGTATCGAAATGAGTGCTTAGCCGCGCCCAGTTTTGCGCCAGTTCCTCGGCATCGCCGGAGTCTGTCAGCGTGGCGAGCAGGGTCTCCACCAGCCTCTGATGGGCCGCCAGCTGTGATTCGCTACGCTGCTCCAACTGGTCACAGAGAGCCATAAGCTCATCAATTTTAGAAACGATACGTTTCTGCTCATTAAATGGGGGGAGCGCAACAATAGTCGCTATTAATTTATCTTTTGATATATTTGGTTGAGCTCCACCGGCCCCCATACCAATCAGCCTGGGTCGATATGCTTTTAACAGTTGAAGCAGATATAAATTTAAAAAACCATCAAATGTTGTACAGGCACACACAGCTTGGTTAGTTGTAGCCTTAACACCAAGAATGGCTGTTTTACCAATTGTTGCGCCATACATGGCTACTAGTACATCACCTACATCATTATAACGTAGTGATGACTTGCTAAGAGCTAATTCAGTCACGGACTCTTCAGACTTAAATATATAATCCGATATCAACTCTCCAGATTTAAACCATGGAATGTTCCCGCCGTAAAAATCTGAATTGCTTCTAGTCGGAGTCGCTCCCGCACCCCAATCCCCAAGGTCATTTAACCTTGCCCACTCCCACCCATCGGGTAATGCAAACAGTTTCTCTTCCTCACCTATTTCCGGCAAGGCTTTAGGCTTTTTAATTTTCTTCTCTTTCACCAACCGCGCCTTTTCGGCAGCGATGCGCTCCAGCAGGACGGAGGCGGGTTCATCACTGGGATCTTGCGGCACCAGTTTACCGCGCACGGCCAGCTCCAGGATCAGCTCGCGCAGCTTTTTGATGCCGGTCAGTTCCAGCTTGCTGTTGCTGCCGCGCCCGGCACTGCTTTTGGGGCGCACCGCCGCAGTCCAGAGATCCAGGTGGTCGGTAATCAGATTTTCTATTTTCAGAGCCGCCATTATGCCTGCTCCCCTTGATTGGCAGCACCTTTGCCCAAGGCGTCGCCAAGAATGGCTTTTAGCTGGTCACGCAGGGTCTGGATCTCGGCCTGCTCTGTGGCATAGCGCGCCAGCAGCTCGTCGGGGTCATGGCTTATCTGCTCGCCGACATGGGGGTTTTTGATATCGAGGTTAAAGTTGCGCTCGATAATGGTGTCGATACTGACCTTCCAGGCTTGTTCGTTCTCAACCCGGGCAGCAAAGCCGTCAGCCTCATCACCCCACCAGGCGATCTCGGCTTCAAACTCCTCGAACTTCATCGGCTTGGTTTTGCTGTAGCTCTTCACCCCAGCCGGATAGGGGTGCTCGTAGAACCAGACATCCTTGGTGGGCTGACCCTTGGTGAAGAAGAGGATATTGGTCTTAATGCCGGTATAGGGGGCAAACACGCCGTTGGGCAGCCGCACTATGGTGTGCAGGTTGCACTCGCTGGTGAGCAGTTGCTTGATCTTGGTTTTGACCCCTTCACCAAACAGGGTGCCGTCGGGCAGCACCACGGCGGCGCGCCCGTCCTTTTTCAGGACTTCAATGATCAGCTGCAGAAACAGGTCGGCAGTTTCTCGGGTACGCAGATCGGCAGGGAAGTTCTGCTCGATGCCATCCTCTTCGGTGCCACCAAAGGGCGGGTTGGTGAGGATCACATCGATATCGCTATCCCAGCTCGAGAGCGGTTGGTCGAGGGTGTTGCCATGGCGAATTTGCACCGGCACCTCGATACCGTGGAGCAGCATATTAGTAGTGCAAAGGAGGTGCGGCAGCTGCTTCTTCTCGACCCCCAGGATCTGCTGCTGCAGGGTCTGATGGTCGGCTGAGGTCTCGACATAGTGCTCTTTGACATGGTCGAAGGCGCAGGCGAGAAAGCCGCCGGTACCGCAGGCCGGGTC
>NZ_JRJY01000115.1:0-35563 GCF_000801015.1 Aeromonas sp. ZOR0001
CTACTTCAAGATTAGCCTTTCAACACGTAATTGGGACAGAGCCTTTTATTAGGTGGTACAGTCGCCACCATAACCTGAGGTGTTTAATGACAAGATTGCTTCGCTCATTTGCTGCCGAGTTCAAACTGGAAGCCACATCCCTGGTGCTCGACCAGGGATATTCAGCCCCCCGAAGCAAGCCGTTCACTGGATGTCGGTGAAACCGTGCTTCGCCGCTGGGTTCAGCAACTGCAATCCGAACGAACCGGCACTCCCTCTATCAGCAAAGCACTGACTCCGGAACAGCAGAAAATCCAGGAGCTGGAAGCCCGCCTCAACCGGCTCGAGCGCGAAAAGGACATACTAAAAGCTACTGCTCTCTTGATGGCGGACGAGTTCACACGTACGCGCTGATAGACCGATTAAGGGAGCAAGCCCCCATCACTCTGGTCTGCTGCGCCTTCGATGTGCCCACCTCCTGTTTTTACGATTATCTGGCTCGCAGGCGGACGATTAACCGTGAGCGCATGCAACTGCGCTGTGAGTTGCGCCGTTTGTTCAAAGAGAGCCGGAACTCAGCGGGCAGCCGCGCCTTGATGTCGATGATGCGGGCGTTGGGGTATCAGATTGGCCGACTCAAAGTGCGGACCCTAATGAAGGAAGCCGGTCTGGTATCCAAACAGCCGGGCGCACACCGCTATAAGGTGGCACAGTCTGAACGACCGGACATTCCCAAGCTGCTGGCCCGCGAATTTGATGTTCCGCAACCCAATCAGGTGTAGCGATATCACTTATGTCTGTGCAGGTGGTTGTTGGCATTACCTGACAGCGGTGCGTCATGATACTAACTTGCCGAGGATGGCGTATTGCATCTCTTGTAAGGGGAGCACATGGCGGGCAGCTCCCAGCTTGATCGCCTCCTTGGGCATGCCGAAGACCACGCAGGATGCCTCATCCTGGGCATAGGTATTGGCACCCGCATCCAGCATTTCGCGCAATCCCCGGGCACCATCATCCCCCATGCCGGTCATGATGATGCCAGTGGCATTCTTGCCGGCATATTTGGCGACGGAGCGAAACAGCACATCCACCGAGGGGCGATGGCGGTTGATAAGCGGCCCGTCGACCACCTCGACGTGATAGTAGGCACCGCTGCGCTTGAGCAGCATATGCTTGCCTCCGGGGGCAATCAGCGCCAGCCCCGGGATCACCCGATCATTGTTTCTCGCCTCCCGCACTTCTATCTGGCAGACCCCGTTCAACCGCTCGGCAAACATGGCGGTAAATTTCTCCGGCATGTGCTGCACGATGACAATGCCGGGGCTGACCCGGGGCAAGGCAGTCAGCACGGCTTCCAGAGCCTGGGTGCCGCCGGTCGAGGTGCCGATGGCGATGAGCCGCTCGGGGGTTTGTGCCATGGCGTGCTGGTTGGGCGCCAGCATGGCATCCGCGTTGAGTTTGGTGCTGACCGGCACAGAGGAGGGCTTGCCCACGCGCTTGAGGTTGGCCTGGGCCGCGGCACGTACTGCCATGGCCAGGTCGTGGGCAGATTCTTGCAGAAAGCTTTTTATCCCCATGGTCGGCTTGGTGATGATGTCCACCGCGCCGGCAGCCATTGCCTGCAGGGTGGTCTCGGCCCCCTTTTCGGTGAGGGAGGAGCAGATCACCACCGGGGTTGGATGCTCAGCCATGATCTTGGTGAGAAAAGTGATGCCATCCATACGGGGCATCTCCACATCGAGCACAATGACGTCAGGCCACTCTTTCTTCAGTTTTTCCTGGGCAAACAGGGGATCCGATGCCGTGGCGATCACCCGGATATCGGGCTCCTGCTCCAGCACCGCTTGCAATACCTGTCTGACCACGGCGGAATCATCCACCAGCATGACCCGGATCTGCTTCATTCTCGCGACTCCCGTTGATGTGGCAGACGATGATGGCGGAGCCAGACACTGCCGTTGCTGAGCTCAAAGAGCAAGCTTCGGTGGCCGCTATGGCCAAGATGATGAGCCTTGATATCAAGGCCAAGGTGTCGGGTCAGCTGCCAGGCTGCCTGAATATTTTTGGCGGCGACATTGTTGTCGCTCTGTGCGTATTGAGGCTCGGTAAACATGTTGCCCCCCCCGAACAACTTGGCCTCATATTCATGGATGGGGGCGGGATAGTGACTGGCCGCTTGCAACAGCAAGGCGAGGGCCTCATCGGCATAGCGCCCATCCAGCTTGGCAGAGGGATTGCGCCGACTTGGCAGCATGTAGTGACACATTCCTCCCTGTTTCTGCTCCGGATGCCACAAAGTGATGGCAATACAGGAGCCCAGTACGGTTCTGACCACCACATCCTCCTTGCCAAAAAAGAGCTCTCCCGGTTGCAGGATCACCTCCCGAGCCATGACTTATCTCTTCTGATAGATGGAAGGAGAGACCAGCTGCAGGCCGTGGTGCAGGCCATGCAGGCTCTCGGCGTGGCTCACCAGCAGGTAGCCACCGGGTTTGAGTCTGGGTACCAGCCGCTGCAATACTTGCCCTTTGGTCTCCTTGTTGAAGTAGATCATCACGTTTCTGATGAAGATGACGTCAAACATGCCGATGTCTGGCAGATCCTGATTGAGGTTGATCTGCATGAACTGCACCTTGTCCCGCAACTTGCGATCGATGATGAAGATGCCTTCCTGCAGGCCCACACCCTTGAGGCAATATTTCATCAAAAAGGGCAGTGGAATATTTTGCGCCCGCTCGATGGGGTAGCGCCCGCTCATCGCCTGTTCCAGCACCCGGGACGAGATATCGGAGGCCAGGATCTCCCAGTTGAAGGTGCTGCGTTTTTCCGCGAGGGTCATGGCCAGACTGTAGGGCTCCTCGCCGGATGAGCTGGCAGCGCTCCAGACCCGCAGTGGTTGCTCGGGCGGGAGCGCTGAGACTATCTCCCGCGTCAGAAACTCGAAGTGTTTGGGCTCCCTGAAAAAGTAGGTTTCGTTGGTGGTCAGCAGATCGAGCGCCAGCTGCAGTTCGCTGCTGCGATCGTTCATGATGAGCTGGAAGTAGTCGTCATAACTATCCAACTCATAGTGGCAGAGCCGTTTTGCCAGGCGGCTGGCTACCAGCGCCTTTTTGGCCGGAGACAGCTCTATCCCCGCCGTTTGATGAAGCCAGCGCTGGAAACGGGAGAACTCATCATCATGCAGCTGGGTTTGATACAAAAAACTGTCCCTCTACCTGTGTTGTCGGAGATGGGAGAGGCAACGCCTCTCCCGTGGCTAGAACCGGACAAAATCGCCATCGCCGATGGGGCGTTGGACGGTGGCGGCTCGTTCCCGACTGTTGGCAGTGCTCTCGTTCATAAAGCGACCTCGGGTATTGGGGTGAAGATGCGAGGTGGCTGCTTTACCTTCTTTGGCGTGGGCCTCCAGGGTAAAGAACTCCATGGCCAGTTGCAGCTGTTCAGCCTGGCTGCTCATCTCTTCTGCTGTGGCAGCCAGCTCTTCGCTGCAAGAGGCATTTTGCTGGGTAACCTGACTCAGCTGGTTCATGGCCTGGTTGATCTGGCTGACACCGGTGGATTGCTCAACCGAAGCGGCACTGATCTCCTGCACCAGATCCGAGGTCTTGTTGATTGAAGGAACCATCTGATCCAACAAACGACCTGCTTTTTCCGCCATCTCGACACTGCTGGAGGCCAGCTCGCCAATCTCCTGTGCTGCAACTTGGCTGCGTTCGGCCAGTTTGCGCACCTCCGCCGCCACTACGGCAAAGCCTTTGCCGTGATCGCCTGCCCGCGCCGCTTCGATAGCTGCGTTGAGAGCCAATAGATTGGTCTGGTAGGCGATGTCATCGATGATGCCAATCCGTCTGGCGATCTGCTTCATGGCATCCACAGTCAGTTTGACCGCTTCTCCTCCCTCTACGGCCTCTTTGGCTGCCTTGCTGGCCATGCCATCGGTGACCTGGGCATTGTCGGTATTCTGGTTGATGCTGGCGCTCATCTGTTCGATGGAGGCGCTGGTCTCCTCCATGCTGGAGGCCTGTTCACTGCTAGATTGGCTGATCGACTGGGCGGTCGCGCTTACCTGCTCGGCGGCACTGGAGAGGTTGTCAGAGGCGCCGCGCACTTCGGTGACGATGTTGGTGAGCGATGCGATGGTCTTGTTGAGCGCATCCTTGGTGGTGCCAAACACGCCGGGATAGTCCGCCTCAATCTGTTGGGTCAGGTCACCTTTTGCCAGACATTGCACGACCCGGATGACATCGTTGAGTGTGCTGTCGATCACTTCGGCAATCTGGTTGATCCCTTCTCCCATCGCCTGAAAGAAGCCGCTCTTGCCAGCAAGTTCCATCCTGCGGTGCAGCTCGCCATTGATCACGGCCTGCACAATGTCGGACATCTCTTTCTCTATCATTACCTCCTTGGTTCTGTCGGCCCATTCGACCACGGATCCCAACCGTTCTCCGGTATCGTTGAAGACCGGATTGGCGATCAGGGAGAAGGTGCGCCCCCCCAGCTGTATCTGGGTGCGGTAGGTGTTGTTGAGTTTGGCCAGCATGGCGCGCTGATGGCCGGGATTTTTATGAAAGCTGTCGATGTTGGCGCCCATCAGCTGATTGGCGTTGAAGCTGTAGAGCTCTTTCTTGATGTCGGTCTCAGCCTGACTGAGCATGCCGGTCACAGCCTCGTTCATATAGATAATGTCGAGGTTGGTATCGGCAATCATCACGTTGGTGCTGGCACAGTCGAGGGCTTTGCGAACCAGCTGGTTCTCATGGAGCAATACCTGGTTCTTTTTAATGTCGTTGCGACTCTGTTCCAGCTTGTCACTGAGCAAGGTGACCACCTCGTTGATGGCATGTCCTACTTCACGAAAGGGGCTATCCATACCGGAAAGATCGAGTGGTGCTGGAACCTGCTCTGCCAGGATTGCGTGGTGCAGTTGGCCGATTGCGTCGAGTAACAGGGTCCGTTGCCTCACTTCGGTGGCATTGTCTCCGAAAAGTTTTCCTAAGAGTGATTGGGTCATGAGCGTTTCCTTATGCTGCATGTCGTGGAGTATGGAGGCCTGTTCAGGAGGGTTGCAGGTTGCCTTGTGGCAACCTTGCCTGTGGCTGGGCCAGTTCGTTGAGTTGAGCCATCTCATCGAGTGACAACACTTTCCCGGTATCGATGAGGATGACGAATTTGCCGTTGACCTTGCCCATGCCGCTGATGAAATCGGCCCGGATGGGGGCACCAAAACTGGGTGGGGGCTCGATATCTGCTTGTGGGATACCCAGTACTTCCGATACGGAATCCACCACAACGCCAATATCCTGACCTACAGGTTCATCGCCCTGCGAGGCCACCCCCTCAATAATGACGATGCAACTGCGGCGGGTGATGACCGAAGGTGCATTGCCAAAGCGGGCATTCAAGTCTACGACCGACACTACCGCTCCTCTGAGGTTGATTACGCCGCGAATAAAACCCGGCATCATCGGAACCGGAGTGATATTGCCGTATTCGATGATCTCTTTGACCCCCAGAATATTGATGGCGAACATCTCGTTGTTGATCAGAAATGTCAGGTACTGGGCATCGCCACTGCTCTCGTTAGCGGCCGCTGTTGGCACCGTGATGTCGGTGGATGTATGCATGGTCGCCTCCGGTTAAAAGCGGACAAAATCCGCGTCATCAATGGAATGGGATGATGGTTGATTGGGCTGGCTGGCCCGTTGTGGGGGGGCGATGAAACTGCCTCTGGGAGGCATGCCCTTGTGGCCAGTTTCATGGGGCCTGGTGTTGAGCTGCGCACTTTTCTCCAGAGCAAAAAAGGCCATGGTTTGCTGCAGTTCGCTGGCTTGTGAGCTCATCTCTTCGGCCGTGGCCGCCAGCTCCTCGCTGCTGGCCGCATTCTGCTGTGTCACCTGATTAAGCTGGTTCATGGCCAGACTGATCTGGTTGGCTGCACTGGCTTGTTCACCTGAGGCGGCATTGATCTCTTGTACCAGGTCAGAGGTTTTGCGAATGGAGGGGACGATCCTCTCCAGTAGGTTGCCAGCCCGCTCTGCCTTGCTGACACTGTCGGAGGAGAGCTCACCAATCTCTTGTGCTGCGATCTGGCTGCGCTCTGCCAGTTTTCTCACCTCGGCAGCAACCACCGCGAAGCCTTTGCCATGCTCTCCGGCGCGAGCCGCCTCGATGGCGGCGTTGAGGGCAAGCAGGTTGGTTTGGTAGGCAATGTCGTCGATGATGCTGACTTTCTTGGCGATTTGCTGCATGGCGGTCACCGTCTGTTGAACGGATTGGCCCCCTTCGGTGGCCTCCAGTACCGAGTTGCTGGCCATGCTGTCGGTGATCTTGGCGTTCTCGGTGTTCTGATTGATGCTGGCGCTCATCTGCTCGATAGAGGCGCTGGTCTCTTCAACGCTGGCTGCTTGCTCACTGGTGGCCTGGCTCAATGCCTGCGCAGTGTTGCTCACCTGATTGGAGGCATTGGTCAGGTTGTCGGCGGCGTTGCGTACCTCTTCGATGATATTGGTCAGCGCAGTGATGGTCCGGTTGAGGCCGTCTTTGGTCTGGCCGAAAATACCTGGGTAGGGCTCATCGATCCGTTGGGTCAGATCCCCTTTGGAGAGCGCGGTGGCGATGCGCATCACATCTTCCAGACTGGTATCTGTCACATGGGAGAGGCGATTCAGCAGCTCGGATACCCGCTTGATATATCCTTGACGATCCTCCAGCGCAATCTTGTGGCTGAAGTCGCCCTGTTCGACAGCGGCGGTGACCAGCGTTTCGATATCCGTGATCAAGTCCCCCAGTTTCTTGACCATGTTATCCATCGCCATCAAGAGCTGACCCGCTTCATCGTTGGACTCTATCTGGATCGATACATCCAGATTGCCATCGGCCAGACTATTGGCCACGCGCAGAGCCTGTTCGATGGGGGTGATGATGCTTTTGATTAGCAGGGTGCCAAACCAGGCTGCGAGTGCGATGCCGACCGCGATAACCACCGCCATGGTTATCAGCATCACGTCATACCAGGATTGCGCTGCGGTATATTCCGACTTGGCCACATTGAGCTGCAGGTTGACCAGCTCGGTGATTTTGTTGCCTATCGGGTCGATGGAACCATAGAGGGCACCGTCAAAAGTGTTCAGCATGCCAGTAATCATGCCGTGCTGGGTGGCGAGGTATTTCTCCAGCTTGCCAATATCGGTATCGGCCGCGTTGAACAGGGTTGTTGCCTCGGCTGACAAGCGCTGTTCATCCGGTGTGAGAGTGGTGGACTGGTAGTGATGCCACTCGTTTTTGATTGTCTGCTGTGCCTGTTGTATCTGCTTCAAAGCCTCTTCTGCCGGGATCAGCCCCGCATTGGCCTTGTTGAGGTTGTCGATGATCGAGACGGCATAGCTGTCGGAGATGGTCTTCAGCTGCTTGAGGGGAACCACCCTGTCGTTGTAAACGCGCTGCAACCCGGTATTGCTGCTCTGCATGTTGTATAACCCGAGGCTGCCAACGGCCAGCAGCAGCAGGCAGAGCATGCAGAGCAGTACAATAAGACGCAATTTGATGGTGGAATTTTTTAACATGATGGTCCCCTCAGTTGATGCTGGATTGAGGCAGGTTGCGCGACGCTGTCAACCTGTTGAGCTGACAGGATTCCTGAGTGATTGCGTGCTGGATCAGCGAAGGAATGTCGAGGATCAGGGCGACCTCTCCCCCCCCCAGAATGGTTGAGCCACTGATGCCCTGCAGGCGCTGGAACAATTTTCCCAACGGTTTGATGACGGTCTGGAATTCTCCCAGCAGTTCATCCACCACCAGTCCGGATTTTTTGCCTGCGTGGCTGACCACGACAATGTTCTCGCGCCGCCCCTTGCTGCCATTGGTATCGAAGTAGTGTTGCAGGCGGATAAAGGGCAGCACCTCGCCACGCAAATTGATGTAATTGCGACCCTGGGTATCGGCCAGTGCACTCTGGGTCAATTCAACGCACTCGATCACCATATCGAGGGGAATGACGTAGTGGGTATCGCAGACTCGCACCAGGAAGCCGTCGATGATGGCAAGGGTAAGCGGCAGGCGGATCTGCACACGGGTTCCTTTTCCCGGGATGCTGTCCAGATCGACCGTGCCGCGCAGGGCAGTGATGTTGCGTTTGACGACATCCATGCCCACCCCGCGACCGGAGAGGTTGGTTATCGCCTCGGCGGTAGAGAACCCCGGCTCGAAGATCAGGTTGTATATCTCCTGATCCGTCAGCGTGGTGGTTGGGCTGATCAGACCGCGCTCGATGGCTTTTTGCTGGATCCTGGCTTTGTTGAGACCTGCGCCGTCATCCCGAATTTCGATGACGATACTGTTGGAGTCGTGATAGGCATTGAGATTCAGGGTGCCACGGGGGGGTTTGCCTGCCAGCAGCCGTTGCTCTGCCGATTCGATGCCATGATCCATCGAGTTTCTGACCAGATGCATCAGCGGATCGCCGATCTTCTCTACCACCGACTTGTCCAGTTCAGTCTCGGCTCCGGAGATTACCAGAGTGATATCCTTGTTCAGTTCCTGACTGACATCGCGCACCACCCGCTGGAAGCGGTTGAAGGTATCGCCGATAGGCACCATTCGCAGGCGCAGTGCACTGTCGCGGATCTCTTCCACCAGCATGGCAATGACTGAGGTGGCTTCCTGCAGTTGGCTTTCGCGGGTACGTTGGGCCAGCAGATTGGCTCCTGAACTGGCGACTACCAGCTCCCCGACCAGATTGATTAGATCGTCCAGCTTGTCGGCATGCACCCTGACGTAACGGCCCTCTTTGCTCTTGTTCTCCTTGGTCTGATTCTGTTTTTTCAGGGCGGCATCGACAACGGCTTCGTTGACGGCACCCTGCGCAATCAGGATTTCTCCTAGTCTGGGCGCTTGTTCTGCCGGGGTCGCTTGTTGTGCCTGCAGACCGCTTGCTAACTCCTCTGCGGTGAGGGCGCCGGTGTTGACCAGCAACTGCCCCAGCATGGCGCTATCTTCCGGCAGTGACTCGATCAGGTTGATGAACTCGGCGATCTTGCTGTGGGGCGGCAAGATGGTGATCTGGCAGTCATCTCTGACAAATTCAAAGACATCGCTGATGGCTGCCTTATCTGCCTGCGAGTCGAAGTCTATCTCGTAGCCGAGGTAGCAATTCTCCGGATCGAACTGCTCCCAATCCGGTAACGCCTGATGGATGGTCTCCACCGAGCATATGGTTCCGAGGGTGCCGAGATAGCGCAGAAATGCGGCCGGATCCATGCCATTGCGCAGCACATCGGGGCCAAAACGCAGGGAGATATGCCACAGGGAGGCGGAGCTGGTAATTCCTCCCTCTTTTTCGATCTTGGGTTCCGGCGTATGCACAGTATCTGGCAGCGTGGCATGGGGGACGCACTGATGACGGGTGAGGGTGAGCCTCAGCCGTTCATCCTGGTTGGCATCGCCCTCGCTTAACGTGCTGCCCTGTTCTGCAACGACACTGATGAGCGTCTGGATATGGTCACAGCTCTCCAGCAGATCCTTAATCAGAGGAGAGGTGACGGTGAGCTGCTGATTGCGGATCTGGTCTAGCAGATCCTCGACAATATGGGTAAACCCGACGATGGGTTGCAGACCAAACAGGCCAGCTGACCCCTTGATGGTATGAGCAGCACGAAAGATGGCACCAATCAGCTCGCTATTGTCAGGGTCAGATTCCAGTGATAGAAGGGCTGACTCCATCTCTTCAAGCAACTCGCGTGCCTCGGCGATATAGGTTTGTAAAGCCTGATCAAGATCGATGCTCACGGTGACTCCTTGTCATGGTGGCTCAGGGCCGTTCGCCATGGGTGATGAGGGTGGGGTCGCCAAAAAAGGCCGAGAGCTGGCAGAGCTCCAGCAGTTCAAGCACAACATGGCTGTGCCAGACCAGCGCCAGGGAGGTGCCCTGCTGCAGAGCGGTCTTCTTCGCTGCCAGCAGCAGTTGCAGCCCGGCGCTGTCTATCTCGGATACCGCCGCCAGATTCAGCTCCAGTTCGTTCCCCTGATGCAATAAGGGCGAGAGAGCATCTTTCAGCTCGCTGACTGTATAAATGGTGATCTCGTCCGGCATGGTCACCACTACCTTGTTGTCGAGTAGCTCACTCTGTAGTTGCATGATGCACTCCGGATCACGGCATGATGAGCTTGGCGACTGCGGCCAGCATCTGTTCGGGCTGGAAGGGTTTGACCACCCAGGCTTTGGCTCCCGCGGTTTGTCCCTCCTGCTTCTTGCTGTCCTGAGACTCGGTAGTTAGCATGATGACAGGGGTAAATTTGTAGTTGGCCAGCTTTTTGGCCTCTTTGACGAAGGTGATGCCATCCATGTTCGGCATGTTGACGTCACTGATGATCAGGTTGATCTTCTTGCCATCTAGTTTGTTGAGCGCATCTTTGCCGTCAGAGGCTTCCATGACCTCATAACCGGCTCCCTTGAGGGTCATGCCCACGACTTGGCGAATAGTTGCCGAGTCATCCACGATCAGGATCGTTTTGCCCATATCTCTCTCCTAGAAAAATGTGATGTCGGCGCTGCTTGGTTGCGCGTTGACAGAACGGGTGGTGCGACCATGGTGAATATTGCGCTGTTCGTCGGTGGCGTATGAGAGCTCCATCTCTGCCAGCCAGCGATTGGCATCGATCTGGATTGGCCCTGTCGCATTGCTGCTCTGCTCCGAAGCAACCAGATGGCTGGAGAGGCTCTCCATGTTTTGTCTGACGTGGCTGAGGATCTGGCTGACTCTGTCCTGAAATTGCAGCGAGACAATGACGCTGGAGATTTCGCGATGGATATCGGTGCTCTCGTTTTGCAGCAGGGAGGCGGATTCCGCCAGGCTGTCAGTGGCATGGCGAAAACGGGCCAGTACCTGTTCGATTGTCTGCTCCGAGTTGAGCGCCGAGGCGTGATCCCGTGCGGCTGCATTTTCGGCAATCTGGAAGGCGCGGCCGATAGCA
Organism: Aeromonas sp. ZOR0001; assembly: GCF_000801015.1. Classification (NCBI taxonomy): domain Bacteria; kingdom Pseudomonadati; phylum Pseudomonadota; class Gammaproteobacteria; order Aeromonadales; family Aeromonadaceae; genus Aeromonas; species Aeromonas sp. ZOR0001. The sequence goes on from NZ_JRJY01000115.1 coordinate 10,948, forward strand.
GTATTGATGGTGTCTACCTTGTCGGTCATCTTTTGGGCGGTTTCGCTGGAGAGGCGGGAGAGGTTGCGCACTTCATCAGCGACCACAGCAAAGCCACGACCAGCTTCCCCAGCGCGAGCCGCTTCAATGGCTGCGTTGAGGGCCAGCAGGTTGGTCTGGGAGGCGATTTTGGCCACATCCATGGCCATGGTGTTGAGCTCTATGGTGTAGGTGGTCAGGCTTTTTATCTCACCCAGCATGGCGTCCCGATTGGCCTGGGCGGAGTGCAGGATGGCAACTACTTCATTGAGCTGCTGCTGGCTCTCGCTCAAGACTCCAGCCATGCCACGGGAATTGGCATCACCCAGTTCTCCCGCTGCCAGATGAGAAGCATTGACAGCTTCTTCCAGCTTGTTGGCCAAGCCGCTGAAGCGTTGAGTCAGGTCAATCATCGCGGCTTCGGTTTGTTGACGAGAGCTTTCAATTTGCTGGGACCAGATAGGTAGAGCCTTCTCGCACACCTGTTCGAGCCCGATGATGGAGTGGGCGAGAGGATCGGTTGCGACGGTTTGTTCCTCTCCGGCACGATGTCGGAGTGTGTGCTGGTGGAAGTGACTCGATGTCCAGAGCGCGGCGGCAATACCAACCAGCACATTGAGCAGCAGGTAGAGAGGTGACAGCGCATCGGCGAGCTGCAGCAACAGGCAGCTCAGCAGAGCAAGCCCGATGCAGCAAATCCAGCAAACCGATTCCCAAAGCGGTGTGTTCACGCCACTTTTGTGTTGTGCCATACGTAGCTTATCCCTGTGCAATTATTTGGTAAGAGGTAAAGGCGCGGGACCGAAACAGTCATGGTGCCCCTTGACGCTCTTTTCTTTATTTATAGTTGGCACAATAAGGTTAGCGGAAAAAAATTAATTGGCTGCAAATCGGAGTTGTTTGTATCAGCGATTGCCGTATCAAGTGGCTTGCGAAGTGGGGGGAAGAGCCTGGTGGGGATGAAAAGGAGATAAGGAGCCTGAGGATTCAGGCTCCTGATGAGGGTCAAGCCTCGTTGGCGTGAGCCTTCTGGCAACCTTCCACGGCGTGGGCAATCAGTTCCAGCGCGCTCTTGTCACACGGGGGCAGCTCGGCATCGCACGCCTTGATGGGGGTGACGCGATCGCCCCACTTGATGATGGCGGCCCCCCAGGTCAGGCCGGCACCGAAAGCGGCGGTCAGCAGATAGGAGTTCGGTTTGACGCGGCCCTGCTCCAGCGCTTCGCACAGGGCGATGGGCACAGTGGCTGCGGAGGTGTTGCCGTAGTTTTCGATGTTGACCATCACCTTCTCCATCGGCGCATTCATCCGCTTGGCGAGGGTTTCGATGATGCGGATATTGGCCTGATGGGGAACGATCAGGTCGACCTGCTCCGGCGCAATACCGGCCTGCGCCAGCACAGTGCTGGTGGCTTCCCCCATGCCGCGCACGGCGCGTTTGAAGATCTCCGGCCCTTCGAAGTTGAAGGTGAACAGCCCATCGATATCGGCAAAACGCACCCGATCGGTACCGAAGTTCGGTACGTGCAGGATCTCCCGCGCTTCGCTGTCACAGCCCAGCTTGTTGGCGATCAGGCCACACTCCTGTTCGCTTGCCTCGATCACCACGGCACCTGCCCCGTCGCCAAACAGCACGGCGGTATCGCGGCGTGCCCAGTCCAGCAGGTAGGTAAGGCGCTCGGCACCGATCACCAGCACCTTCTTCATCATGCCGCTCTGCACCAGCGAGGTGGCGACGGAGAGGGAGTAGACGAAACCGGTGCAGGCCGCGTTGAGGTCGAACACGGCGGCATTGACGGCACCGAGCTTCTTCTGCACCGCAGAGGCGGCACTTGGCAGCAGGTTGTCCGGGGTTGCGGTGGCCAGGATTATGCCATCGAGATCGCTCGCTTCCAGACCGGCGCAGGCCAGCGCGCGGCGACCGGCCAGGGTGGCGAGATCCGAGGTGCTGACATGGGAGATCCGGCGGGCCTTGATGCCGGTGCGCGGATAGATCCACTCGTCTGACGTATCCATGATGGTGCTGAGGTCGTCGTTGGTCAGCACAGAGGGAGGCAGGCATTTGCCCCAGCCGGTGATATTGGCGTATTTCATCTTGTTACCGCTTCTCAAAGTGGATCGCCCGCGGGCGGAAAATCGTGCAATTATGCCGTACGAGACAACCACTGTCATCTTGTGGTCATGGTTATGTGCGGGGGGATCCGCTGTGCCATCTGGTCGCAAAGGGCTGCAACGTGCTGAACATGGCAGGAAATTTTGCTTAAAACGCGGGACTCCTCTGCCCTAAGATAGGCGTTTCCCCACCGATGAGGGTATCTCCTTGCTCAGAGCCAATCTCAACTTGTTGCCGACCCTCAAGGTGCTGCTGGATACCCGCAATATCAGCCGCGCCGCCGAGCTGCTGCACCTGAGTCAGCCCTCCATCAGCAAGCAACTTGCCCAGTTGCGCAGCGAGTTTGACGACGAGTTGCTCGTGCGGGAGGGGCAACGCTGGCTGATGACGCCAAGGGCCGAACTGTTGGCCGCCCAGCTGGCGGATTCTCTCGGTGCGCTGGAGCGGCTCTACGAGGCGCCCGGATTTGACCCGAGCCGCTGCGAGCGGGTATTTCGGCTCGCCTCCTCCGATTATGTGGCTCAGCATATCCTGCCCGATATCTGTGCCGCGCTCGCCAAAGAGGCGCCGTTGGCGGCGCTGGAGTACAGCCTGTGGGACAAACGTCAGCTGCCGCAGTTGTGGCAGTCCGAGCTGGATCTGGTCTCTACCATCACCGAGCAGGTGCCGGAGCAGATCCGCGGTCTGCATCAGGGGGAAGATCGGCTGGCGGTGCTGATGGGACGTCACCATCCGCTGGCGGGCAAGGCATTGAGTCTCGATGACTATCTCGCCTGGCCTCACCTGCAGGTGAGCGGCGGCGGCGACAAGGACAGCCCGGTGGAGCAGGTATTGGCGCCGCAGGGACTGAGTCGGCGCTGGTTTGCCCGAGTCCCCTTCTTTCAGGCGGCGGTGGAGGTGTTGCTGCGCACCGATTGCCTGATGACCACCCCGGCTCATATCGCCTGGCAGCTCTCCTGCGGCCATGAGCTCACCTTTGTCGATCTGCCCTTTGCTACCCGTGATCAGCAGTATCATCTGCTGTGGCATCAGCGCCACCATCAGGATCCGGCCCACCGCTGGTTTCGCGAGCTGGCCTACCCATTCCTGCGGGATCACCTGCAACGTACCGTCGGCGAGAGTCGCAAGCTGCTCGGTCTCGGCGGTTAGCCCCAGTCAGTTGTGTGGTGCCATAGCCATTGGTTATGGAATCTATTCATAACTTTCACTACTGGCATAATGGCTCAGCCCGTACCCTGAATGCAGGTCATCATATCGAGCATATAAAGAGGAAATGCATGGAACTGACGAGTTGGCTGGCACTGGCCGCAATCTGCGTGATGGGCGCCATCAGCCCGGGGCCGAGTCTGGCGCTGATCATCCGTAACACGGTGCAGGGCGGGCAGGGGCACGGCGTTGCCACCGCGCTCGGCCACGGCCTCGGGGTTGGTATCTATGCGCTGGTCACCGCGCTTGGCCTCTCGATCCTGATCACCCAGACCCCTATCCTGTTTGATCTGATCCACTACGGTGGTGCTGCGTTTCTTGCCTGGCTTGGGGTGAAAGCCCTGCTGGCAAAACCAGCCAGTGACGAAGGGAATGAAGAGGTGCATCAGTTGCGTGGTCGGCAAGGAGCCTTTGAAGGTTTTATGGTGGCCTTCCTCAATCCCCAGCTCGCGGTTTTCTTCATCGCTCTGTTCAGCCAGTTTGTGCGGGCCGATACCGGCTGGAGCGAGGGGGGTATCATGATGCTCACCGCGGGCGGTATTGATGCCGTCTGGTACGTGCTGGTGGCGCTGGTGCTCTCTCGTGGGCCGGTGCTGGCGTGGCTTAAAGCCAAATCCTTTGTGATCGATAAGGTGAGTGGCTTGGTGCTGCTCGGGTTGGCGCTCAAGGTGGTTATCTAATCCTGTATTTCGCAGATACCTTAAGCGGGATCAAGGCACGCAGGCGGTGAATGGGCTAGAGTAGCGCCCATTTGCTGTCCGCCCTGATCCCGAGACCATGCACCAGAACAAGCACCCGTTAAGCCACAACAACCGGTTGGAGCTGCTGGCTCCGGCCAAGAACCTCGCCTACGGCATCGAAGCCATCAACCATGGTGCCGATGCCGTCTACATGGGCGGCCCTGCCTTTGGCGCCCGCAGTGCGGCGGGCAACTCCATCGAGGATATCGAAGCGCTGGCACGTCACGCCCACCGTTTCGGCGCCCAGGTCTTTGTCGCCTTCAACACCCTGCTGCACGATCACGAGCTGGAGCAGGCCCGGCGCCTGACCCACCAGATCTACGAAGCCGGTGCCGATGCGCTCATCGTGCAGGATATGGGACTGCTGGCGCTGGATTTGCCTCCCATCGCGCTCCATGCCAGTACCCAGACCGACAACCGCACGCCGGAGAAGGTGAAGTTTCTGCAGGATGTGGGTTTCTCTCAGGTGGTGCTGGCGCGCGAACTGTCTCTTGCGCAGATCCGCGAGATCAGTGCGGTGACCAATGTGCAGCTGGAGTTCTTTATCCACGGTGCGCTCTGTGTCTCCTACAGCGGCCAGTGCAATATCAGCCATGCCCGCACAGGCCGCAGCGCCAACCGTGGCGAGTGTGCCCAGCTCTGCCGTCTGCCCTGCTCGCTGCAAAAGCCGGACGGTGAAGTGCTGGTGGCCGACAGCCACCTGCTGTCCCTCAAGGATATGGATCAGACTGACAACCTGGAGGCCTTGATCGAGGCGGGGATCCGCTCCTTCAAGATTGAAGGGCGCCTCAAGGGGCTCGACTACGTCAAAAACGTTACTGCCTGGTATCGCCAGAAGCTGGACGCCATTCTGGATAGTCGCTCCGATCTGGTCGCAGCCTCGGCGGGTCGTTGCAGCTACAGCTTCACGCCTGACCCCAAGAAGAGCTTCAACCGCGGCAGCACCGACTACTTCCTCCATGGCCGTCATCAGGGGATCGACTCCACCAAAAGCCCGAAATATGTGGGCGAACCGCTGGGGCGTGTCACCAAGGTGACCCGTGACGGTATCGAGATTGATGGCAAACAGGTCACCCTCAACAACGGCGACGGTTTGGGCTTCTTCAAGCCGAACAACGAGCTGGTGGGGATGCGCCTCAACAAGGTCGAAGGTAAGCAGTTACTCCTGTCAGAACGCATGCCGGGGCTAAAGGTGGGGACTGAAATCTACCGCAACCACGATCAGGCGTTCAGCAAGATGCTGGAGAAGGCGAGCGCGGATCGCCGCATCCGGATCGATATGGTGCTGGCAGAGTGCGATGAGGGCGTGATTCTCACGCTCACCGACGAGCAGGGCATTAGTGCCGCGGTGACCCTGCCTTGCGACAAACAGCCTGCCGACAATCCAGAGCGGGCGTTGCAGCAGGCGCGGGATCAACTTGGCAAACTCGGCAATACCCTGTTTGTGGCGCGCAAGATTGAGTTGGCATTCACTCACCCGTTATTTATCGCCGCATCACAGCTCAACGGTTTGCGCCGGGACAGCATCGCCGCGCTGGAGGCGGCGCGGGTGGCCAGCTACCAGCGCCCCGAGCGACGCATCGCCCTGCGGGATATCAACTATCCCCAGCACCGCCTCTCCTACCTTGGCAACGTGCTGAACAGCGCCGCCGAGCAGTTCTTCCGCGAACACGGGGTGGAGCGCATCGCTCCCGCCTATGAGGCGAACAAGGAGGAGCGGGAAGTGGTGCTGATGATCACCAAGCATTGCATCCGCTATAGCCAGAACCTCTGCCCGAACGAGGTGCCCGGTCTCAAGGCCGAGCCGCTGGAGCTCAAGATGGGTAAAGACACCTTCCGCCTGCGTTTTGACTGTAACCGCTGCGAAATGCATGTGATGGGCAGCCTGAAACGCTGATCAATGAGCCCCTTTCTCCATCCGGAAAGGGGCAATTTTTTATCGCAGGTTCTCTGCCTACCCTCCTTTAATTGCCCCTCTCCAGCGCCAGCAGCGCTTTTTTAATCTCCAATCCCCCCGCATAGCCGGTCAGGCTGCCGTTTTGGCCGATCACCCGATGGCAGGGGACGATGATCGAGAGCGGATTGCGGCCGTTCGCCGAGCCCACAGCCCGCACCGCCTCTGGCTTGCCGATGGCGCGGGCAATATCGCTGTAGCTGCGGGTCTCGCCGTAGGGGATGTCGCACAGCGCTTGCCACACCGTCTGCTGAAAGGCGGTGCCACGGGCGGCAAGGGGCAGGGAGAAGCGCTGCAAGCGACCGGCAAAATAGGCGTCAAATTCGGCGAGGAAGGGAGCCAGCGCTTCGTGATCTTGCTGCCAGCCACTCATATCGGGCAGTGCCCGCAGGCCCGCCACAAAGTCTACGTGCACCAGACCAGATTCATTGATGGCAACCAGCAGATCGCCGCAGCGGGTCGGCAGGATATCGTAGCGGATCATGGGGTTATCTCCTGTTGTTGGGTATCTGGCTGTTGTTCATTGCTGGTGGCATGGAGCAGCAAATCGGGCGCTTCACTCATGGCATGCCACAGCCAGCTGGCCGCATAGCTGCGCCACGGCTGCCACGTTGCACTTTGGGTTAACACCTCTTTCACCGGTAGTTTGGTGCCACCGCCGAGTGCCTTTTGCAGCACCAGATCGGAGGCGGGGAAGGCATCGGTATCCAGCCCGCAACGCAGCCGCCAGTAAGCGACAGTCCAGGGGCCTATGCCCGGCAGCGCCAGCAACTGCTCGTCACTGGCTGTCGTGAGGGTCAGCTCGCCGCTGGCCAGCGCCTGTGCCACGCCCCGCAGGGTACGAATACGGCTGCCGGGCATGCCGATACCGTCGAGATCGAGTTCGCACAACTGGGCGGGGGTCGGTAGTTGCGCCACCCCGTATTGCGCCTCGGTGCGGGCCACCAGTCTCCCGAGTATGGTGATGGCTCCCTTGACCGAGACCTGCTGGCCGACGATGGCGCGCAGCATCACCTCGTATTCGTCCCAGCCACCCGGCAGTCGCACGCCGGGCCAGCGTGCCTGCAAGCGGGCGAGCAGCGGATCCTGACCGAGCAGATCACCGATCCGCTGCATATCGGCATCGAGATCCCACATCCGGCGCACCCGATAGAGCAGGTCCGGCAGCGCCGCGAGCGGCAGATCATGGACGGTGAGCTGCAGGCTATGCCCCTTGCCCTGCGCGATACGCACCCGCGCGACCTGATCGCCGACCCGGTAGCGCCGCTCATACACCTCACCATCTACCCGCTCCAGCCTGGGGATTGCCCGCATCCGGTAGAACGCCAGCATGGCCGCTACGTCATACGGGGGGCGATAGGGCAATTGCAGCGTCAGGGTTGCGCCGCGGGGCTGCGCGTTCATGTGCTCTGGCGCATGATCCTCTTGTTGGCGCAGGGTGCGCGGGGCCAGTCCGTAGGCGTTGAGCCAGGAATCATTGAAGCGACGGATGCTGGCAAATCCGGCGGCAAACGCGATGTCGGTAATGGGCAGCCCGGTTTCGGTCAGCAGCCTTTTTGCAAGCAGCAGGCGGCGTGTTTGCTCCACCTGTTTTGGCGAGGCGCCGAGGTGCTGCTCGAACTGGCGGCGTAGTGTGCGTTCGCTGATCCCGGCGTCAGCGGCGAGTTCAGCGAGCGTGCCGTCAGCCAGCTCGCCGCGATCGATGCGTGCCAGCAGACGTGCCAGTTCAACCGGCAGATCGCCACGGGCGGCGGGGGCCAGCTCAGGGCGGCAGCGCAGGCAGGGTCGCAGCCCATACTGCTCGGCGGCCGCGGCGCTTTGGAAGTAGCGAACATTGTGCTCGTGCGGTGGCCGTGCCGGGCAGACTGGCCGGCAGTAGATGCCGGTCGAGAGCACGCCGGTAAAGAAGCGGCCATCGAAGCGAGCATCGCGGGCGAGCCGTGCGGCATGGCACTGCTCGCGGCTGAGGGTGTTGCTCACCTCATCTTGTGACGACTCAGGACTTGGCTTTGCATTCATGGTGTTGGCGGCTTTGCTGGAATAGATGGCAAGAGAGTAAGGGGGCGCGGAGGCCGTGACTAGCCAGAAACGGACAGGAATAACAAAAGTTGGTGAAAGGTTTTTTTACTCTTTCGTTGCACGGCCGGGTTTCACTCTTCGTCACGCTGTTATTCATATGTCTCGGCTCGACAGAAGGGAGCATAACGGACGGTTCGTAGGCACGATTGGCTTAGCTTTATTTGCATAGCGAGATTAGTGGCGGCGAAAACTGCTTAAAAATTAATAACAGATCACATAACTATCTTTTTTACATTGAGTGTGGCGATTTTGTGTTGTTCAATCGAGTCAGTTAATTTTTGATGATTATTAAGTCATCACGTTTGCGGCCCAGGGCCGACCAATAACAACAACACTTGCCAAGGATGATAAGTGAACGACTATAAGGCATGGCGCCATTGCCGGGGGTTTAGTCTGATCGAGTTGTTGATCGCCATGACGGTTGTCAGCATTCTCGCGGCCATCGCGTTGCCAGCGTATCAGGGTTATCTGCAACAGGGACGTCGTTACGAAGCGCAGCAGCAATTGCTGGAGCAGGCGCTCGCCCTCGAACGTATCTATACCCAACAGGGTCGTTATCCCGACACGTTTGCTACCCCTTCCAACACGGATTTCTACCAGTTCAGCTACAGCCAGCAAGATGCTGGCGACTACCTGCTTAAAGCCATTCCAACGACGCGACAACAGGATGAGTGCGGCACTCTGACCCTCGATCAGACCGGTTATCGCGCGGCCAATCGCCATGACTGCTGGGGATCATAGGATGAACGTGCGCGGATTTACTCTGATTGAGTTGATGATCACGGTCGGCATCGCCGCCATCTTGTTATTGGTCGGGCTGCCCTCTATGAGTCAGCGCCTCGCGGCCGAACGGCTCGATCGCAGTGCGACCGAACTCGCTTCAGCCTACCGCTTTGCCCGCAGCGAAGCGGTCAAGCTGACCCTGCCGGTGGTATTGCAGGGCACCGAGAACGGTGGCTGGGAGGTGATGGCTGACAGCAAGTTGCTGCGTCAGGCGGCAGCACCTGCTGGCGGAGTGGTGATCAAGCCGTTTGACCCCATCCAGATCGCGCCAACCGGCAGCAGCAGCCACGCCGAGATCATTCTGGCCAATCGCCTCGGTGAGCAGCGGGTGCTCTGCGTGGCCCCGAGCGGCCAGCTGCTGCAAGGGAGCTGCTCATGAGATACGCGGCACTTGCCCGCCAGCAGGGCTTCAATCTGGTGGAGATCATGGTTTCCATGGTGTTGGCGGTGATGGTGTTTCTCGGTCTCGCCAAGGGGCAGGTGGTTTCGTTGCAGCAGGCGCACTACAGCTTGCAGAGCACGCTGGCTACGATCGAGGCGAGCAACAGCGTGGAGCAGATCTGGAGCTCGCTGTGTGAAGTGCAGCGCAAGCCCGAGCGGTTCACCCAGGCCGATTTTCTTGCCCGCTTCACCCTGCAGGATGGCCACCGGCTGGTACTGCCGAACCGTTATAGCGACAACTTTGTGGTCGCTATCGAGTGGCAGGATGAGCGGGTCTCCGGCGCCAAGCGGGTGGAGCTGAACGCAGGATTTCCGCCTTTATGCTGAGCGTCCCCTCCCGGCAACGAGGTGTCAGTCTCGTCGAGCTGATGATCTCCATGGTGCTCGGTCTGATGCTGATGCTGGCGATTTTTGCCGGTTACGCCCCGATCAAGAGCACGGTCGAGCAGAGCAAGGCGCTGGAGCAGGCGAACGAAGTATTGCGCTTTGCCACTCTCACCTTTACCAACAGCATCAAGCAGGCGGATCAGCTGATAGCCGTGACCCCTGATCGCCTGACGCTGGCCTTCAAGGTAGAGGGGGGCAGTCAGGTGCTCTCCTGCCTTGGCAACCAGAAAACCGCCGATTTTACCGAGCAGTACCGCTTCACACCGCCGGTGCTCAGTTGCGATGACGGAGATGGTCCGCGCCTGTTGCTGGCCCATCTTCAGGGTCTTGAATTCGGCCAGCAGGGTGCACTGGTCAATATCCGCATCTTGCCCGAAGGGCTGCCGAGCTATCTGGCACCGGGAGTAGAGGTGCAGGTGGCCCGCCGCAAGGCGGTCTGGGCAGCAGCACTGGCCACATCCGGTGCCAACGCTACAGCAGGAGGAGCGGGATGAACAAGGGATTGCAGGGGCAGCGGGGAGCCGTACTGCTGGTGGTGCTGGTGGTGAGCCTGCTGTCGAGTCTGCTGGTGTTTAGCAGCATTCAGGAGAACCAGTTGCAGACTCGCCTGAGCGGCAATTTTCACAAGAAGATCAATGCGCAGCTCAGTGCCGAGCAGGGGATGAACGAGAGTTATCGCGCCCTGCATCAGGCGCTTGGCGTTGAACCACGGATAGAGTGGGCTCAACTGGTGCAGAAGGTGCCAAGCAAGGGCGAAGGGGCCATGGCGGGCAGCCGCTTCAGCATCGAGCAGTTGGATGCCGCCACCGGCAGCAAGCTGGCATTGCAGAGCCATGGCCGCTATCTGGAGGGAAATGCCAGCCTCAACGCGCTGTTTGCCCTCAAGCGTGAGCCCGGCAATCTCATCTTTCAGGATTCGGTGGTGGCGTGTGAAGGGCTGAGCCTCTCCGGTAGCGGTTTTATCGACAGCTATGACTCGCGCAAGGGCAAATATGGCGGCACCAACATTAACCAGAATGCCAAGGTGGCGACCGTCAGTGACAAGGCCAATGTGGTGCTCGACGGCAATTCGCCAATTTGGGGCGATGTACGGGCGACCGGCTCCGTGACCCTGAACGGATCTTCTCCCATCTCCGGCAACGTGAATGCCGGGAGCGACGTCATTATCTCCCCCTCTTCGGACAAGATTGTCCGGGTCTCCGGCAATGTGAAAGGGGGCGGCAGTTTGACCCTGAAAGGGGGGCGCATCGGTGGTCAGGTGGCGGTCAATGGCAATGTCTCCATGGACTGGGGTACCAGTATCGACAGCGGCAAACTCAGTTATGGTGGTGCTGGCTTTTTTAAAGATCAGGCGAACCAGAAGTATCTGGATCCCGAGTATCGCAATGATCCCAAGCTGCCACCTGTGGCCGGGCAGGTGTGTGACCCGCTCAATGTGGCCGCGTTGCCCAAATCGTTCCCCCCTGCAACGCTGCCCATCAATGGCCCCCTGACGCTGGGCGCCACCCAGCAGATGGTGCTGACCACAGATCCCGCCACCGGCTCGGTCACCAGCAGCAACCAGCACAAGCCCGGGCTACCGCTACCCGGCAAGGGGGATCTGTTTGGCAAGGAGCAGACCATTTATCAGCTCGACAGCCTCAATATGGGGGCCGATGCCAGTCTCACCATCAAGGGGGATGTGGTGCTGCTGATCGACAAGGATTTCACCATGACTGGCAGCAACAAGTTGACGGTGAGCGAGGGGAGCAGCCTGACCCTGATCGTCAGCGGCAAGGTCGATCTCGGGGCCGGTGCCGAGGTGACGGCAGCCAAACAGGGGCTGACCGCTGGCGGTACGCCCGCTATCTCCATCTATTCCGCGTATAGCGGCAAGGATGGGATCAAGCTGTCGGGCAATACCCCGCTCTATGCCGCCCTCTATGCCCCGCTGACCGAGATGAAGATCAGCGGAAGTGGCGGTTTGTACGGGGCGGTGCGTGCAAAACACTTGACCGAGAGCGGTGCGGGCGGGGTGCACTATGACGAGGCGCTGGGCATGGCGGATATGGGCGAAGATCAGGGGCCGCCGCCGACACTGGCGCTGCGGCAGTGGCACTTTGTGCAGTGAGGCTGGCGAGCGGCTAAAAAGGATCGAACGGGGCGCGCAACTGTGAGAAGGTGGAGATCTGTCCACCCAGCCGTTCACTGTTGAGGAGAGCTCCATGCCAGGACCCGCTCGCGCCGGTGCCCTGATCTATGCCAAGGATCCGGGCCTGCTGACCCACTTTTACCGTACATTGCTGCAGATGGTGGTCTGTAGTCAGGATGAGCAGCTGGTAGTGCTGGAAAACAGCGATATCCAGCTGCTGATCCATGCCATTCCTGAGCCTTATGCCGGGCAAGTCGTTATCAAGCGGCCGCCAGCACTGCGGGAAGAGGGGGCCATCAAGCTGTTCTTCACCGTCTCCAGCCTCGCCTGGGCGGAAGCGAAGGCGGCGGATCTCGGCGGCGGTTTGCTGCCACAGCAGTGGACAGGGCCCGGCTTTGTGGTGCGCAACGCCTTCGACCCGGAGGGCAATATCCTGCAACTGCGCGAGTTGCTGGGTTCCCCGGACCCCCTCTGAACCCTCTCTTTTTACAGCATTGCCGTGACGGCGTGCTGTGCCATGCATCGCCATAAAAATGAACCGCCATAAAAACGGGGCCCTGTAGTGGTCAACTAAAAAGGGCCCCGTTCTGCTGTTAGCTTACTGCGCTCATTACTTCAGGTAGCGCTGTTCCAGATGTTGGCGCAGCCAGTGCGGGTTGAGCGCTTCACCGGTGGCGCGGCGCACCAGCTCGTCGGTACTGTGCAGACTCCCCTGTGACCAGATGTTGCGTCCGAGCCAGCCGAAGATCTCCGGCAGGCGGCCCGCCGCGATCACCTCACCCATGCTGCCCAGCTCTTTCTCGAGGGCAAAGCGCAGCTGGGCGGCATACATGGCGCCCAGGGTGTAGCTCGGGAAGTAGCCGAACGAGCCGTCGGTCCAGTGAATATCCTGCATGCAGCCATTGCGGTAGTTGCCCTTGGTGGAGAGCCCCAGCCACTGCTGCATCTTGGCGTCCCACAGCTCGGGGATGTCGGCCACCTCGATCTTCCCTTCCACCAGATCGTGCTCCAGCTCGTAGCGCAGGATAACGTGGGCCGGATAGGTCACCTCGTCCGCATCGACCCGGATAAAGCCCGGCTCGACCCGGCTGTAGAGCCTGGCCAGATTGTCCGGCGCAAACGCCGCCTGTTCGCCGAAGTGGTGACGAATGCGTGGTGCCAGCAGCGCGAGGAAGGCCGGATGATGGCCCAGCTGCATCTCGCAAAACAGGCTCTGACTCTCGTGGATTGCCATGGAGCGCGCTTCGGCCACCGGCTGACCCAGCAGATGGCGCGGCAGCCCCTGTTCGTAACGGGCGTGGCCGGTCTCGTGCACTATGCCCATGAGGCTGGAGACAAACTCCTGCTCGTTGTAGCGGGTGGTGATCCGCACATCGGTCGGCACGCCGCCACAGAAGGGGTGACTGCTCACATCGAGGCGGCCGTGAGCGAAATCAAAGCCGAGCAGCCCCATTACCTCCTGACCGAGCGCCTGCTGGGTCGGGATGGGGAAGGGGCCTTGCGGCAGCAGCAGGGCATCGCCCTTTTGTTGTTCACTCACGGTCTGGATAAGAGCCGGCAGCCAGCTGGCGAGATCGCCGAAGATCTGATCGAGCCGTGCGCTGGTCATGCCCGGCTCATAGAGGGCCAGCATGGCGTCGTAGGGGCGCACGCCAAGCGCATCGGCCCGCAGCTGTGCTACTTCACGGGAGAGTTTCACCACCTCCTCGAGATTGGGGGCAAAACCGGCCCAGTCGTTGTTCTTGCGCTGGCTGCGCCAGGCGTGTTCGCACTTGCTGCCGGCCAGAGACAGCGCTTCGACCAGCTCACCGGGCAGCAGGCTGGCATCTTGCCACTGGCGCTTGATCTCGCCGAGGTTGGCCCGTTGCACTTCATCGAGCGGCTCACTCTCGGCCTTGGCAATCCAGTCGCCCAGCTCGGGAGCGGTGCGCTTCTGGTGGATCAGCAGACCGAGTTCGGCCATCGCTTCGGCGCGGGCATTGTTGCCCCCTTCCGGCATCATGGCTGCCTGATCCCAGCCGCAGATGGCGGCGAGGTGGCTAAAGCGGTGGATCTGCTGCTGATGTTGTTCAAGCTTTTGATATGACATGGGATTGTCCTTGTTATCGTCCCTGATGGTATGCCGCCCCGTACCTGGCATGATCGGGGCCGTTCGATGCTAACACCGCCGCTGTATAGTTGACCACCATCATGCAGGCGGGCCAAAGGCGTGGGGGCGATCGGCGAGTTAGCCTAGCCGCTTCTGGTGCCGTTCGCGGTTTTCCGCTTTTTTGCGTTCGCTTTTACGCAGCAGCACGTATAGAGCACCGCTGCCGCCGTGGCGACGCTCGGCACTGTGGATCGCCATGACGGCGGGCAGTTGCGGCAACCAGGCGCTCACATAGCTTTTCAGCAGGGCGCGCGGGGTGCTGCGCTCCCCCTTGCCGTGCAGGATCAGCAGGCAGCGGATATCCCGGACTTCACAATCTGCAATGAACTGCACCAGCGTCTGGCGCGCTTCGTTGAGGGTTTTCTGGTGCAAGTCCAGGCTGGCTTGCAACTCGTATTTGCCGAGCCGCAGCTTCTTGTAGACCCCCTCCTGCACCCCATCACGCTTGAAGCCGACGATTTGGTGCGGATCTAGCATCTCGATGGCCTCCATGGTGAGGTGGTCGAGGGCGAGTTGTTCGGTAGTGGCAGCCTGGCGGCGAGCGAGCTGCGCCTCGGTCGGGGCGGATTTAGCCGCATGGGGATGGATGTTGTCGCTGCGAATGGGCCGCACGTCGGCCACTTCATTCATGAATAGCGAGAGTTCGTCGTTATGAGACACGGCAGGCTCCCCATAAGAAAAAGTGGGGGCCATTATAACGGCCGCAACCGGCACAGAAAACGGGGAGGGGATAAGGGGCGCCCAGCATGGACATTAGTGCAGTCTGGCCCGGGAATCACAGTCGCGAACCATAAAACAGCACAGGCGGTCAGTGTGAACTGCCGCCTGTGGTCAGAGGATTATTTGCCCTCTTTGGGTTGTTGAGAATGGGGGTGCTGTGAATGAGGCGGTTGCGAGTGCATCACCTTGTAGATGAAGTAGGCCGCGTAAGAGCTGATGAGCAAGAAGGTGCCGATAATCACCAGCATCGACATCAATCCCACGCTGTTGCCAAACATCAGGTCCAGCCAAAAGTCCATTTTATTGCTCCTGTCACCCAGTTGATGACAGGCATGATAAATACCTCTTTGCCACGTCCGGGATGATCCCGATCAACTCCCTTGCAGGTTGTTTAATAACCAGCGCGATCTGTGATCGTTCTCACTGGACTCCTTGCTACCGAGCCTGCACAGGGCCCGGTGTGGTGAGCGGGGTAATGCGCCACCCTTGCTGCTCCAGCAACGCCAGCAACCCCTGTTCGCCGTAAAGGTGCAGGGCGCCTACCACGATAAAGCTCTCGTTGGGCAGGGTGGACCATTTTTTCAGCCAGTTATGGTTGCGCTCGGCCAGCAGGGTCTGCTCCATCCAGCTCTGTAGCGCGGGCGGGGCCATCTCCTCCTTGAGCAGATTGATCAGCGTTGCCTCATCTCCCTGCTGCCACGCCTTCATCACGGCGGCGAAACCACTCTCCAGCATCGGTAGCTCATCCAGGGTGCTGGCGAGCATCAGGGTCTGGTTGTCACCCACGCTGGCCAGATAACCGAGCTGCTCCAGCAGGGTCTCAAAGCCCACCAACGGTTTGCCCTCTTTAGCGGCCCGGGTGGCAAAGTGCTGGTCTATCCCGAGTTCACTCTTGAAGTCGGAGCGGGCCATGGCGGCTTGGGTCAGAGTAATGGCGGCAAACCAGGGGCGCAGGGTGGCGAGGGTAGCCTCGTCGATGCCATAGCGGGCCCCTGCCATCAGGGTGCGTTGATAGAGCTCGGCAGGCAGATGATCCTTGAGCGGCTTGCCATCCACCAGTCGGGTGAGGGAGCCGGTTTGTTGCCACTGAGCCGGCGTGATGCTGTTCATGTCCACCTCCATCACCAGTGCGTGACTCTGCAGCCAGGCACGCTCCACCGGCTCGGGCAGAGGATAGAGGGAAGGTTTGCCCGCATGGATTGAGCCCAACAGCCAGTGTTGCTGGTTGCCCTTGCTCACCCGATAGAAGGCGGGATCGGCAAAGGCGTGCAGCGGTAGCAGCAGGCAGAGCAGGAAGGCTAAGAGGGTGCGATGAAATCTCATGGGGATCCTTAATATGCGCCGGGTGACTTCTCTTGCTGACAATAACCCCTATGATAAGTCCTCATTTCAGATAACCAAGAGGTTTGCCATGCCCCATCTTCGTTTTCGCGCCGTGGCGTTCGAGACCCTGCAACAGGTGAGCGGCCCGCTGCTGGCCGAGCTTTGCGAGCTGACCGGCGGCAAGCCGGAGTTTGTCACCATGGAGCGGGTGGAGAGCTGCTGGATCCGCAATGGCGAGCCAGAGGCGGGATTTCCGTTTGTCGAGTTGCACTGGTTCGAACGGCCGCAGGAGATGCAGGACGCCGCCGCGCGCCTTATCACGCGCCATTTGAAACGGGTGCTGGGGGAGCAGACCTATGTAGTGGTGCAGGTGAGCCCTCTGGTCAAGAGTGCCTACTACAGCAATGGCGAGCACTATTGAAGAGAGGGACAAACCAGGTTGGCGGGGCGGGTGACGCCGCTACCCAGCTAACGCCACCTGGGCGACCGGGTACTTGGTCGCCAATCACGGGATCAGGCTGATTTGGCCAGCAGTTTATCGAGCCAGCGAGTGGGCAATACCCGTCGCAAGAAGGCAAACAGCCGGGTTGGTGTGGTCACCGGATATCGCGCCTTGGGATGGGCGTGGGTCAGTGCATGGAGCAGCGGCGGGATGCAGGCTTCGCTGGAGAGGGTAAAGCCGCTGGTGGCCCCCTCTTTTTCCAGCCGCGTCAGGGTCTGGCGGTAGGCCGACTGATGGCGGCTCTGGGCCGGATCGATGTGACGCAAGAAGGCGCTGCGGGCATTGGCACGAAAACGGGTATCGATAGGACCCGGTTCAATCAGGCTGATATGTACCCCGCTACCCGCCAGTTCAAGGCGCAGGGTGTCGCTATAACCTTCCAGCGCAAACTTGCTGGCGTTGTAGGCGCCGCGATACTTCATGGCAACCAGCCCCAGAACCGAGCTGTTCTGCACTATCCGCCCCTCTTTGGCCTCCAGCATCGGCGGCAGCACCTGACGGATCAGATGGTGCCAGCCAAACAGGTTGGTATTGAATTGTTCCCTGAGCGCTTCGGTGGGCAGATCTTCCAGCGCCCCGGGTTGGCCATAAGCGCCATTGTTGAACAGGCCATAGAGGCGCCCGCCCGCCAGATGGAGCGCCGCACTGGCACCCAGCTCGATGGAGGCAGGGTCCGCCAGATCCAGCTGTACTGCCAGCAATCCCTGTTGCTGCAGACGGGCCACATCTTCCGCCTTGCGCGCCGAGGCGATCACGGTAAAACCGTGCTGCCCGAGCGCCTGTGCGGCGGCGAGGCCAATACCGCTGGAACAACCGGTGATCAGAACAAAACGGGGCATGATGGGAAATCTCTATACGATGTATCGCTTGAGGATACATGAAACAAAAGCCCGCATAAAAGCGGGCTAAGTGTGATAAACAGTACTTCTTACAGGTTTTGCGCTGCCCAAGAGATAAAATCGCGTTTCTCGGTTGGGGTCATTTTGTCAAACCAGAATCGCGCTTGTTGGGAAGCTGAGCCACTGATATCGGAAGGCTGAATGGGTTTTGTGGCTACTGCTGCGGGAATCATGTTGCTGCCTTGTGTCGGCAAGTCATATACGTTTTTCACATTACCCTGCATTGCTCCTGCCAGTTGAGGTAGCGCCGCTGGTTGGTTGCTACGGTTAAATGCGTCAAGCTCTTCGCCAAAATTACGAAGCACGGACATATTGGTCATAGAGACCAGCTCACCAAGTTTGTATGAAACGGTGTTGCCGGATGACGAGAGTTTCCATTGTGGTTGTTTGTCAAACGCCTCTCCTCGCTCCCATGTTTGCAACCTCGGTGCTTCTACCGATATTGCTTGGTTTGCAGCATTAAATGTCAATACATGTACATGAGAGTTATATTTTTTTGTATTGTTTTTATCTTTGACTAATTGAGAGATTTTAATCGCAATTTGATTGTCTCCGTCGGGCAAAGATTGATTGTCTACCTTGCCAATAAACAGCGGGGAGTCAACCGGAATACCATTGACCGCAACTAGTTCTACCCCTCTGCCTATTTCCAGATTGACTGCAGCCTGACTGACAGAGGGTAGTGTGGCGATTAATGCTGCCATAATGGTCTTTTTCATTTCTGGTTTACCTCTTGTCTTCATCACAACTAAAAAGGCGGGCCCTGTAAGGGCCCGCCAAGTAGGCATTAAATACAGGGAACACAAGCCAGGGTTTAGAAGTAGTATTCTACGCCCATGCCCAGACCAAACTCTTTATCGCCATCTTGTACCACTGACAGACCACGGCGCTGCAGATAGTAAGGACGAACATAGGCAACGGCGGAGTCATCCAGGAAGTACATGGCTTGACCGGAGATGATGGAGTCGCTGAACTCGGTCACCTTAAAGTCGCCAGCCGCCGTTTCAAATTCAGGCTTCAGGTTGGCGGCATAGGCGAGTTTGAACTGCCACAGACCTGTGTTGTATATCGTGGCCAAGGTATAGCTATCTTGTGACATGCCGTTCAATTGTGAGGTGCCTACACCGATAACATTCAAGTCCATGTCGGTATAATCGGCGGTCAGGCGCTTATAGGCACCGTAGAAGCCGAGGCCATTGTCAAAGTTCAGCTCGAAGCCCAGCAGATAGGCATTTGAGTCGCCTGTTCCGCTAGTATGCGTAAGGATGGTATCGCCACCCTTCTGGGTTTTGTTAAACGCGCCATCTCCGATTTTGCGGTCAGTTCCTTTTTCATAGGTCGCGTGCAGAGTCAGCGGACCGGTATTGTAGTGGGCGCCCAAGCCATAGAAGTTGGAGCTCGCATCATCGGTATTGTTACCACGGCCCAGCGCCAGGTTGTAGCTGAAGCCGCTATGGTTGGCGGAGTCAAAGCGGATCATGTTGGATTGACGGTCGTAGTTACCACCACCGATGATGTCGCCGCGCCAGTCCATCACTTTACCGGTAGAGATACTGCTGTACGGCCAGTCAAGCACTTCATAGAGCGGTGTTAGCATACGGCCTGCGCGAACTTTACCTATCCCTTCCCACTCGAAACCACCGAAGGTATCGCGCACACCCAGCTTGCCGTCACCGCCAGACTCACCGACGTTGCCGGATTCGATTTGCCAGATAAACTTGGGGCCGTTGGCAAAATCCTTGCTGCCACGAAAACCGATGCGAGATTCATTTTCGATCTTGATGGGGTTCTCGTATCCGCCATTGGCATCAACGGTTGCCCAGTCAGCACCAGTCCAGGCAGAGATTGCGATCTGGCCATAGATGTCGACATTCTTGATATCTGCATGAGCAGGCAGTGCGAAAGCTGAAGCAATGACAACAGCCAGTGCGGATTTATTGAACATAAGATAGCTCCTGATTTTATGGACTTAGCTTTTTTTTCGGCAGTTGGCTGTGTGCCTTCCGCTCGATTATCGGTATTGCAATCAACACCCCGAAGGGCAAAAAATCTTGTCTTGGCTACCTGCAACCCGGATGTCTTGGCACATCTGTAGTTGGCAGTCCTGATCATCACATGTTGTTTTTTTATGTTCCGATTCTTGGCTATCGGACAACCCCAAGAGTACGTTCGCGGTGCGAAATATCAATGAAAAGTTCCCTCAACGTTTCAAAAGTATGACCGAGTGCAAATAATCATGGGCAAGGTCGTAAACAGCCTCATGGCAGGTATCACAGTGATGAGAGCGTTTTCTTGAGGCCGCAGCCAGCGCCAGTGCGGGTTTTCATCCGGTACAGGGGAAGAGGTGTCAGTTAACCTGCCGATAACAGATAATTTTGTGCTACAAAAAAACTTTCCCTCTCATTGAGGGAAAGTGATCTGGTGAGGATGCGGGGCGAATAGGGATCAGCCTTGCTGGCCGAGGATGCGGGGGATCTGCTGCGCCTGATGGTGGATATGGGACGAGACCTGCACCGAGAGTTGACTCACCTGACGGGCATGCTGATGGATACGGGTGATCAGATCGGCAAAACTGGCCAGTTTGTGCTCCTGACTTTTGGCGTTGTCGGCGCCCTGCAGGGCGATCACTGCGGTGTTGCGGGCGATCTCCCTCACTGCCTGGGTAGTCTGGCGCAGTTGTTCCGCCTGCGCCCGCTGGCGGCTTGATTCGCTGGTGATCCGGTTCAGTACAGTGCCAAGTTGTTCGCCGGATTGAGTCAGGCGCCCCAGAATATCGGTGATCTGGTTGAGGGATTGCTGGGTATTGGCCGAGAGGTGGCGCACTTCATCGGCAACCACGGCAAAACCGCGTCCCTGTTCCCCTGCGCGGGCCGCTTCGATGGCGGCGTTGAGGGCCAGCAAGTTGGTCTGCTGAGCGATATGACCGATCACATCGACAATTGCCGTCACATCGGCAACCGAGCGGGTGAGGGCTTGCAGCGCCTCATCGCTCTCGTCAATCGCCAGTCCGGTCTGATGAGTGGCGTGCAGCATGCTCCCCACCAGGTCTTCGCTCTGGCTCATCGCCTGTTCGTTATGGTGGGCATGCTGGGCGATGTCGGCGGCGACCTGATGGACCTCTCCGGCCAGCTGGTTCAGCTCATCCATCATCTGGCCGCTCTCGTCGACCACCTGTTCGGTGGTGCGGGTGCTGTGGTGGATCTCGTCAACCTGGCTGACCATCCCTTGCAGACTGAGGGATACCGCTGACAGCTGCCCCTCTTTTTGTTGCTGGTCCAGTTGCAGGCGACCGATCAGCCGATTGTAGCTGGCAACAATATCGGCCAGCTCGTTGTGATCGCGCCCGGCAGGCAACGGCTCGGCCTGCCCCGTCTGATCGAGCTGCAGAAAGGCTCCACGCAGTCGCAACAAGGGGGTGAGCAGCCAGCGTCGTTGCACCAGCGCAAACAGCAGGGCGACTATCACCAGACAGAGCGCCAGCGTGCCGAGGATGGTGGCCAGCTCCTTATTGACGGCTTGCCGTTCGTGGGCAAGTAGTTCCCCCATCTGTCTGGTCGCTTGCAACATGGCCATGATGTCTTGCTGCACGGTCTGGCGGCCAGCCTGTTGTTGCTGAAGCGCCGTGCGGCTGTTGGCCAGCTCCTGCGGATAGCGGCCCAGCAGCGAGCGTAATTCGCTGCGCGGTTGATCTCCCAGCTCCTTTCGCACTGGCTCCCCCAGAGTGAATTCATCGGCGGGCGCCTCTTCATACAGGCCGAGCAGCGGCAAGGCTTGCAGCGCTTGCGCCTGTTTTTGCAGTGCCTCCAGCTCGAAGCGGATCCCTTCGAGCAGCTTCTCATTGCCCTGTTCCATATAGCTTTGGCGCAAATGGGCGAGGCGCGGCAGGCCCGCCAGGATCTCGGCCGCACCGCGGTGATATTGCTGTGCTGCGGCAGATTGTTCCGTGCTGGCACCTTGCTCCCCATAGCGGATCAGCGCCATGGCCTGGCTGCCCAGCTCACTCTCCGCATTTTGCAGTAGCAGCTGGCTGTTGCCCGAGAGCTTGCCTGCGGCCTGATAGTCGTGCGCGATGCGCTGCGCCATCTGCTCGAGTTGCTGCCTGAGCGGGGCCGCCACGGCATCATCCTGAGCGGTCAGCGAGGAAAGCGCTTGTTGGCGGATCTTCTCCGCAGCGGTCAGTTGCTGTGGATCGCCGCTGTTGAGGTAGTCACGCAGGCTGTTTTGCAGGGTCACTGTCACCAGTTGTTGCAGCGTCTCGTGCTGATGCTGGGCCTGATTGGTACGGGCAAGCTGCTGCCAGCCGTGGTAGAGGGCCAGCGCCTGTCCTCCCGCGACCAGTAACAAAACAAGGGAGGAGAGGGTGGCGTAATGGGCGATTTTCACGGGGTAATTCCTGTCAGCACAGACCATGGGGGAGCGTGGCCCGAGCCTAAACAGGGATGATGGCGTTTTTATGACAGCATGGTCAGGTGGCCCTATTTTACCGACTTAACTGGCTGGGGATGCCAGTGCTCTGTTGCGTTGGCCCAGCATACCGAGCAGGGCGCCTCCTATGATAAGTGCACCGGCCAGCAGATGGCGCGAGGTCAGCGTTTCTCCATTGAGCAACACCAGCAGCAAGGTACTCAGCAGCGGTGTCAGGTAGGCAAGGGCACCGATCCGGCGTGGGTCCCCATCCCGCAGCGCAAGATACCAGGTCACAAAGGCTGCCCCCATCGGGCCCAGCGCCAGCCCGATGATGAGACTCCAGTCACTGGTGGGGATCTGTGCGAGCGGCAGGGGCCCCTCCAGCAGACGGGCAAGCTGCAGCGCCAGCAAACCTGCGGGCAGGCAGGCTGCCGCAGTGACCACGGCAGGGGCTGGTGGCAGACGGCGTGATAGCACCGAATAGGCCCCCCAGACGACAGCTGCACCGAGCGCCAACAGGTATCCCGGCAGATAGGCCTGCTGCAGTTGCAGCTCGCCATCGACCATCACCAGCATGGAACCCGCCAGACCAAAGGCGCCAGCCAGCAGATGACGTGCATGGAGTGGATGACCGGGCAACAACAGCGGGGTGAACAGAATGATACAGAGTGGCCAGAGGTAGTTGATGAGGTTGGCCTCCAGCACCGGGGCATGGCGAAAGCTCATAAAGAGCAGCAGATGGTAGAGCAGCAATGCCGTAACCGTCACCAGCCAAGTAATCGGGCGAGCGCGCCATTGGCGCCAGAACGGCAAAGCCCCGACCCCGCAGAACAACAGCACCAGCCCGACCAGCACCAGCGGTGACACGCTGGTGACCCGTGACGTCAGCGCCGCCAGCGAGGCCCACAGCACAATGGTCAGCAGTGCAAAACCGGTGGATCTATCCCACCAAGAACATCCGGACATCCAACACTCCT
Organism: Aeromonas sp. ZOR0001; assembly: GCF_000801015.1. NCBI lineage: Bacteria > Pseudomonadati > Pseudomonadota > Gammaproteobacteria > Aeromonadales > Aeromonadaceae > Aeromonas > Aeromonas sp. ZOR0001. Next base: position 33,777 of record NZ_JRJY01000115.1, read on the forward strand.
TTGCAAGATGAAACAGGGCTTGGCCTCACAGACAAGCCGAAGAGAAGCAGTCTATCAGAGAGCGCATGCTCTGAACGCAGAAAGGAGAGGGTCATTACGGTTGGATGGTCGGATTCATTGTCGCCAAAAACGACCAAGGGGTTAGCATCGTGAAGATGCCAACCCCTTGTTTTATATGGCGCTCCCGACTGGAGTCGAACCAGTGGCCTGTCCCTTAGGAGCCAAGGTTGATAGAGTTTCAGACGGTATCCACTGGTTCTGCGATGGATATTTTTTTGATTAAAAACAGTTATTTAATTAATATGTCTGTATCAAGTAGTTTCATAAGGTCTCACTCCAACGCACTGCATTGGAGGGGTACGGGGAGGGGTACGGATGGCGATAAGTAAAGACTTGGAGATCTCGTCACTCAAGCCTGTTGAAGGGGTTAAGGTGAAGCGATATGCGATTCAATCGAAGCATGGTGGCGGGCTCAAGATAGAAATTCGCGCAAGTGGCCTCAAGCGTTTTGTGTATCGCTTCAAGATTGGTGGTAGTGAAGGTGAATTGTTGTTGGGGAGTTATCCAGCTCTAACTTTGGCTAAAGCTAGAGAGGAGCATGGCAAAGCCGTGCAGCTTGTGAAGCGGGGCATTGATCCCACTAAGTTTGCAGCGCAAGAAAAGGCTAAAAATGAAACGGCCCTGACGATGGATGAGTTGCTTGGACGATGGCTCGATGCGCAACGTGTTGCTCAGGTCGTCAAACCCAAAACCCTCCAATGTCATCAAGATCGTTGGAATCGTCATCTCAAGAAGACCCTGGGCAATATTCGCTTAATCGATCTGACTCGTGCCCACTTGGCACAAGCGTTAGAGATAACCAGGCGCGCAACAAAAGACGAAACCCGTAAGGGGCTGGGAACGCTGAATCAGATGTTGGATTATGCGGTGGTTCACTGCCTGATTGAAGCTAACCCAGCAAGGCTATTACGGCCAAAAGATTTTGGCGCCAGTGCTGGCGCCCCAAGAGAGCGTTGGCTGACTGTCCCCGAATTGCGCAGGTTATGGAAGGCCATTGATGAGGACTTGGGGAGCGGTGGCAGCCTGGCAGCTGGGGGACGGGGCGTTTCTCGCCATGCCACTATTTCTCTGCCTGCAGCGAATGCGATCAAGCTATTGATACTGACCGGATGTCGGCGTAGTGAAGTCGCCAATATGCGTTTTTCACAGATCAAGGATGATATATGGACCATTCCAGAAACGAAAAATGGTAGAGCTCATACAGTCTTTATTTCTCCTCAAGCAAGATCAGTAATTGAAGTTCAGGGACAGTATTCCAATGGTGATTTTGTATTTGAATCAGATCGGCCAAAAACAGATGAAATAGAGCCAATATTAGTCGATTCAATTACACGAGCACTAAGACGATTCATTGCTCGCTCTCTATCTGATATGGAGCCATTTACTATTCATGATTTACGTCGAAGTGCTGCAACTAACTGGGCGGAAAGACTGGATACTGAGGAAAGGGTAATTGAGCTTTGCTTGAATCACACACCCATTAACAAACTTATTAGAACTTATCACCGCTCACGTCATGCCGAGAAAACCCGACTTGTCTGGATTAATTGGGGGAGACTGGTAGCTGATGAGGTGATGCAAGAGCCTGTTGCTGAAACAGTATTCAATAACGTTGTGAAATTGAGTTTTAATAGAAAGTAAGTGGCTATGATAATGCTGAATGACGGACTAAATGATTAAATCGAGCCTGTAAATCCAATTGTGTAACCGCCCACGAATAAGTAACT
>NZ_JRJY01000064.1:0-1202 GCF_000801015.1 Aeromonas sp. ZOR0001
CTAGGGAAGGTGCGAATAAGCGGGGAAATTCTTCTCGGCTGACTCAGTCATTTCATTTTTTCAGTTTGAGCCGATCTTTTCTCCCGTAAATGCCTTGAATCAGCCTATTTAGACCGTTTCTTCGCCATTTAAGGCGTTATTCCCAGTTTTTAGTGAGATCTCTCCCACTGACGTATCATTTGGTCCGCCCGAAACAGGTTGGCCAGCGTGAATAACATCGCCAGTTGGTTATCGTTTTTCAGCAACCCCTTGTATCTGGCTTTCACGAAGCCGAACTGTCGCTTGATGATGCGAAACGGGTGCTCCACCTTGGCCCGGATGCTGGCTTTCATGTATTCGATGTTGATGGCCGTTTTGTTCTTGCGTGGATGCTGTTTCAAGGTTCTTACCTTGCCGGGGCGCTCGGCGATCAGCCAGTCCACATCCACCTCGGCCAGCTCCTCGCGCTGTGGCGCCCCTTGGTAGCCGGCATCGGCTGAGACAAATTGCTCCTCTCCATGCAGCAGATTACCCAGCTGATTGAGGTCATGCTCGTTGGCCGCGGTGGTGACTAGGCTGTGGGTCAGGCCACTCTTGGCATCGACACCAATGTGGGCCTTCATGCCAAAGTGCCACTGATTGCCTTTCTTGGTCTGATGCATCTGCGGATCGCGTTGCTGCTCTTTGTTCTTGGTCGAGCTGGGTGCCTCAATGATGGTGGCATCGACCAAGGTGCCTTGAGTCATCATGACGCCTGCTTCGGCCAGCCAGCGATTGATGGTCTTGAACAATTGGCGGGCCAGTTGATGCTGCTCCAGCAGGTGGCGGAAATTCATGATGGTGGTGCGGTCCGGCAAGGCGCTATCCAGGGATAACCGGGCAAACAGACGGATGGAGGCGATTTCGTACAGAGCATCTTCCATCGCGCCATCGCTCAGGTTGTACCAATGCTGCATGCAGTGAATGCGTAGCATGGTTTCCAGCGGATAAGGTCGCCGGCCATTACCAGCCTTGGGATAAAACGGCTCGATGACTTCCACCATGTTTTGCCATGGCAGAATCTGCTCCATGCGGGACAAGAAAATCTCTTTTCTGGTCTGACGGCGCTTACTGCTGAATTCACTGTCGGCGAAGGTGAGCTGATGACTCATGATGAACCCTTTTTCATGGCTCCAGATGACAAACATGATCTCATATCAGGGACTTGTTCGCACCTTCCCTAG
>NZ_JRJY01000162.1:0-520 GCF_000801015.1 Aeromonas sp. ZOR0001
TCCATCGGGGCGTTGACGCTCCTATGTCAACAGGCTCGCGCTGAGTCAGCTAAATCGGCCAAGATCAAAGGGTAGAGTTCCCTGACGATATAGCGTTTCAAACAACGCTGGATCTCTTTCGAAGATAAGCCTTGGGCGCTACGTCGTGCGACGTAAGATTGGGTTTGTGGATCTCCCCGCATCCGGACCATTGCAATCGTCCATAACGCATTATTTGCTGCACGGTTACCACCTCGGTTTAAGCGATGTCGTACGGTCTTTCCAGAGGATGCGGGTAAAGGGTTAACCCCACAAAGTGCCGCAAGCGATGCTTCATTTCTTAACCGTTCCGGGTTATCGCCAGCCGTTGAAAGCAGCACCGCTGCGGTTTGAGGGCCGACGCCAAATTGCTCGCGCAGACGACGAGCATGTTGATGGGTCAAGGCATCCAACATGGCATCAAGTTTTTCAACTTCGTCTGCCAATAGCAGCCAACGCTTGGCTAGCAGACACAGGGTAGTCGTTAACGTATGCAGGAGTT
>NZ_JRJY01000141.1:0-4456 GCF_000801015.1 Aeromonas sp. ZOR0001
TTCGGCGTGTTCCGCCGTGCTGGTAGGGGCGCATTATAGGGAGCGGCGCTGCGATGACAAGACTTTTTTTGAAGAAAATCACGAAAATTTCAAATTATTCAATTAGAAACAGCTTATTCAGTGTATATATACAATGTTATCCACAATCCGGTTATTTCACTCCCATTTTAGCGTCATTTATGTCGTCTTTAGTGACCTTGGGAATGCCATACTGGAGCCGATAACCTCTCCCGAGTGGTCCATGGTAGCGCCAATCAGGAAAGCTGGTTACCATGGAGGTGAATATAGTGTTGCACCTTTTTTGCTTTCATTTACAAAAGGTCTTTTAAGATGAATTTATCCAAGTTTCCCGTATATATGCAGGCCGCAATCCTTGCTCTGGTATTGGCAGTGGTTGGCTACCTGGTTGCCCAGGCCCTGCAGTTCTCTTTGAAAGCGGAAGTGATTTTTGCAGCAGGTCTGGCCATCGGCGGTTTCGTGGTACCGCTGTTCCTGAAGCGAACCCCGGCTAATGTCGCCGAGTCGATCGCCAATCAGGAGACTTGCACCTTATATGTAGGCAACCTGCCCTATCGCGCCAATGAGATTGCAGTGCGCGAATTGTTTGCCGAACAGGGCCAGGTCATTTCCGTGCGGTTGATGAAGGACAAGGCAACCGGCAAGCGCAGAGGTTTCGGTTTCGTGGAGATGCCCGCCGCCGATGCCGCCAAGGCGATTGCCGCTTTGAATGACAAAGAGTATCAGCAGCGCACCCTCAAGGTGCGTGAAGCGAATGACAAACGTGATAAAGAGGAAAGAGAAGGTAGCGAAACTGACGCCTAACCGCTCGTCAGTACTTCACCTCTTCCAGTGATGACAGCCCCCATGCTTGCAAGGGGGCTGTCAGTTTTTGAGCCTCCCCATCCAGCCGGGTACAGTAAGCCCTGGCAATTACCTCTTCTATATGTACAGGCTGCACGATGGCATGCCCGCCATTGTTCAGCAACCAGGCCACCCGTTTGGCAACGGCACTGCCCGAGTCAATCAGCTGACATTGCGGCATCAGTTGCCCAATCTCTTCATTGAGTAGCGGGAAGTGAGTGCAACCAAGCACCAGCGTATCCGGCTTTTCTTCCCCCTCCAGCCAATCGGCCAATACCTCGCGCAGTAGCGCCATATTGACCGGTAGGCCCGCCAGCTTGTGTTCGGCTTCTATGACCAGCTCGGTGGTGCCCTTGAGCAGCACCCGCTTGCCGGGAGCAAACTGGGCGATCAGTTCGTGGGTATAGTCGCGACTCACCGTGCCCGGCGTAGCCAGCAAACCGATGCAACTATTGCGAGTCTGTGCAGCGGCAGGCTTGATGGCTGGCACCACCCCCACCACGGGAATATCCAGTGCCTCACGCAGGGCTGGCAGCGCTATGGTGCTGGCCGTGTTGCAGGCAATCACCACCAGATCGATATGATGACGGGCTACCATGGTGGTCACCAGGCGGGTGCAGGCAGCAATCAGAGCGGGCTCGCTCAATTCACCATAGGGGAAGTTGGCGTTGTCGAAGCAGTAGAAATAGTTGTGTGCCGGCAGAACGCGGCGGATCTCGCGGTAGATGGTCAGGCCACCCATACCGGAATCAAACACGAGAATATTGGCCACTTGAGCTCCCCTTTGGTGCAAGGCGGCGATCATACTCCCGCCTGCCGCCAATAGAAAAGGCCCTGCCAATGGCAGGGCCCGGGTTTTTCAAGGATGAACCGAATAAAGCATCAGAAGCGGTAGTCGGCAGTCACTTTGAACTCGGTACCCGGCGATGCGTAACCATAAGCGGGGGCGTAATCACGATCGAACACGTTATCGATACGTCCACCCAAGGTAAATTGCTGAGTCAACTCGTAACTGGCAGCCAGGTTCAACAGCGTATAGGCACTGAGTTCCACCCGCTGGCTAGTCGCCCAGTTATTGTCATAGCGCTTGCCGACATAGAGCAGCTCAGCAGTCAGTGTTGCTGCATCGAATCGGGTATCTGCAATCCAGCTGCCTTTATGCTCAGCTCTACGCAACAACTGCAAATCCTGGTTACCCGTATCTTTGGCTCGGGTGTAGTCGTAACTTAGACGATGATGCACTGGTCCGGTGTCGATGCCGAACTCCGTTTCCACCCCTTTGATATCTGCAGTGGTATTTTTGGGATTACAGGTGTTGCTCATGCTGGTCAGGCAATAAATCAGATTGTCGATGCGGTTACGATACAGATTCACAGACCAATCCCATACCGAATAGCGACCTGACAGACCCAACTCCAGGTTTTTGCTCTCTTCCGGCTTGAGTGTCGGATTCTCAAACCCAGGATAATAGAGCTGGTTGAAGGTCGGCGCTTTGAAGCCAGTACCGTAGCTCAGCCGGACATTATGGTTCTCATCGATATCCAGCCCGCTGGCGGCAGACCAGGTGTTGTGACGACCATATTGCTGGTTGTCATCGGTACGACCTGACAGCTCCCACAGCAGCGCCTGCCAACGGTAGCTCCCTACGGCAAACAGACCGGTATTGTCGCGGTCGGGGGCATTGAAAGCTTTATTAGACCCTCGAGAATCTGACTTCATCTCTTCACGCTGCCAATCTGCACCGCCTGTCAGGCTGACCCCTTCAATACCACTCCAGCTATTGATCCAGGATAAGCGTGTCAAACCTGTATGAATGGGCTGGCCAGTCTCTTCCCCATTACTCTCCAGCCAGTTCTTAAGCTTGTTCTCACCGTAACTGGCTTCAAATCGACTGATCAGATCCTTACTCTGGAACTTAAGACCACCGTCATATTGGAAAGCCTGAACCCGACTTTGATCTGATGATGGAACGCCGGGCGCAAGCCAGTCTTCACCACCATCTATATCAGTGAGGTTGTTATAACCCTGCGCGTTAATGTCGGCACTCCAAGCATCATTGAAACGGTGATTCAGACCAATCTGGCCATTCAAACCAGCAAACCCATCCCGATCAGGCTGTATAGGGGTAGAGCCATCTTGCGCCTTAATATCAAAACCATCGGTACGCTCGTAGCCGATCAGCATGTTCATATCGGTTTTTTGACCCAATGACTGAACCGTTCTGAGCTCGCCTTGGCCATAACCATTGCTGCCAGCACCGCCCTTCAGGTGTGTCTCGCTGCCATTCTTGGCGGATGTTTTGGTGATGAGGTTGATAACGCCGCCAATGGCATCGGAACCATACACAGCCGCGCGTGGGCCACGGATATACTCGATGCGCTCGATATTGCCGAGCGGGATTTGGCTGAGATCGGGCGTGCCCGCCACCATGGCGGCAATCGGGCGACCATTAATCAAGACCAGAGAGTGGTTGGAGTTGGTTCCACGGACAAACAGGCTGCTGATGTGCCCCCGACCTCCCAGAGTCGCCATCTGCACGCCGGGCAGGGTTTTCAGCAAATCAGGCAAACTCTGCACCTGACGAGATTCGATCTCGGCGCGATCGATCACCACAACGGGCACCAGCACCGAGCTAACCGGTTGTTCCACGCGGTTGGCTGTGATTACCAGAGTCGGATTGATAGGGATGGTGGTTTGGGCAAACGCCGCCGTCGGCAACAGGGCAGCCGCCAGAAATTTCTTCGACATGAGAGATCCTTAAGTTCGCGTAAGTATCTATTTCGTGGCCGGTTTCTCTCGGCCCGAAATACGAACTCTGGCAGGTCTTCGGGCTCGGGGGCTGATAGCCTACGGCGACGGCTTCCCGCCTGACGGCAGTGCCCTGATGTCGCTTCGTTCCCCCTTACCGCTGCGCGCCAGCTCCGGATTCTCACCGGATTCCCTATTAAGCATGATGCGCCAAAGCGGGAGGATTATAGGCAGAGCCAAGCTGGATGTATAGCCATCCAGATTTCTATTTATTCCCCGCCAGCGCCGCCAACCGCTGCTGGGCCCCCTCCATCACCGCCTGTACCCCGGGATGGGAGAGATGGCGCCCTGCCGAGACCAGATAGTAAGAGAGGGTGACATCGGTGAGGGTCGCAATCCGCTCCACTCCGTAGAGACGGCCAATCTCGTCGGCCATCGCCAGCGGCGCCGGGAAGATCCCCATCCCCGCCTTGCCGAACGACTTCATCAGGGTGGAGTCATCAAACTGACCCACCAGATGGGGATGAATGCCCTGCTGGCGATACCACTCCAGCAGCCGATCGTGGGTGGCAGACTTCTCTCCGGGGATAAGCAACGGCAACCCCTCCAGCGAGGCGGGAAAGCCGTCCCGCGCCCGCGCCGCCAGCTCCGGGCTGGCAAAGAGCGCCAGCGGGCTGCGCCCCAGCTCGTGGTTATAGCCACGCACGCCGCTGTCGGGAGGGAGCGGGCGATCGATCAGCACCATGTCCAGCTTGTGGCGGGCCAGTTCGCTGAACAGCTGCTCGGCCCGCTCCTCGTGACACACCAGCCGCAATGGGGTCGCCAGCGCCATGGCGGGAGCCAGCAG
>NZ_JRJY01000141.1:4573-6168 GCF_000801015.1 Aeromonas sp. ZOR0001
GCGCCATGGCGGGAGCCAGCAGCTCGAACGCCAGGGTGCGAGGTACCGAGTCGGCGATCCCCACCTGCATGGTCAACTCCTGACTGGCGTGGCGCAGGGTGTGCTCCAACTCGGCACCGAGCGAGAAAATCGCCCCAGCCTGCTCCTGCGCCTGCCGACCCGCAGCGGTCAGCACCAGACGCCGCCCCACCCGGTTGAACAGCGCCACCCCGAGGGACTGCTCCAGCTCTGCAACCTGACCGCTGATGGTCTGCGGCGTGAGATGCAGCTGTTCGGCGGCCTGAGTCACGCTGCCGCTGCGTGCCACATGCCAGAAGTAGTAGAGCTGTTTGTAGTTGAGCATGCCGTTCCTTATCAGTTTTTACCGAACAACCATCAGCAAGAATCTGATTTTATCGAAACATTGCGGGCTCTAGCATGCAACCATTATCTGAACTGCCCTGCGAACCATCATGCTGGACGTTGTTGTACTCTTCTTTCTGTTTGGTCTGCTGGCCGGTCTGGTGCGCTCCGAGCTCAAACTGCCGCCTGCCCTCTACGACACCCTCTCTCTCTTTCTGCTGCTGGCCATCGGCCTAAAGGGCGGCGTCGGTCTGGCTCAACAATCCCTGCAACCTCTGCAGCCACAACTGGCGCTGGTGATTCTGCTCGGCGTGGTGCAGACCCTGCTCGGCTTTGCCGTGCTGCGCCTCAAGATGAACCGGGTGGATGCAGCCGCCACCGCCGCCCACTATGGTTCGGTCAGCGTCGCCACCTTTGCGGTCGGGGTGAACTGGCTCACCGAGCGGGGCATCAGCTTTGAATCCCAGCTCTCCATCTTCTTGGCGGTGATGGAGATCCCCGCCATTCTGGTGGGCATAGTGCTGGCCCGCGGCATCAGCCGCGAGACCCGCTGGCGCATGCTGGCCCACGAGACCTTCCTCGGCAAAGGGGTCACCCTGCTGCTAGGCGGCATGGCCATCGGCTATCTGGCCGGGCCGGATGGAATTGCTCCGCTCAAGCCGCTGTTTGTCGACCTGTTCAAGGGGGCGCTGGCGCTGTTCCTGCTGGAGATGGGCCTCATCGTCGCCCGTCAGTGTCAGGATCTGCGCCGCCACGGCCTGTTCCTGCTCGGCTTCGCCCTGTTGATGCCGCTCGCTTCAGCGGGACTGGGGCTGGCGGCTGGCCAGCTGATGGGGCTCTCCCTCGGCGGCCTGACCCTGCTGGCCACCCTGGCGGCGAGCGCCTCCTATATTGCCGTGCCGGCCACCATGCGCATCGCCGTGCCTCAGGCCAACCCGGGGCTGTCCCTCAGCGCCGTACTGGGGGTCACCTTCCCGTTCAACATCATGCTGGGGATCCCGCTCTACCACAGCTGGGCCCGCCACTTCACGGAGTAGCCACATGCAGACCGAGACCCGCACCCTGCTGACCGTCATCACGGAAGCCAATCTGGAGCCTACCCTGCTGCGCACCCTCACCCGTGAGGGGCTGCGCGGCTACACCATCACAGATGCCCGCGGTCGGGGCGATCATGGTGAGCGCAACGCCAGCTGGAGCGAGAGCGGCAACATCCGGCTGGAGGCGATCTGCAGCCGGGAGCAGGCGGAGCGGCT
>NZ_JRJY01000141.1:6303-31341 GCF_000801015.1 Aeromonas sp. ZOR0001
CTACTACCCCGATTACGCCATGATCGCCTTTCTGCAGCCGGTCGAAATCGTGCGACCTGAAAAATTCTGAGCCGGCTTGCCGGCTCTTTTTGTTCACCGAAAGCAAACGTTTAACATCAAGGATTCAGAGAAAATGAACACCCCTCCCCTGATCGGCCTGGTAATGGGCTCCGACTCCGACTGGCCAGTGCTGCAGGCTGCCGCCCGTATCCTCAAGGAGCACGGCGTGCCCTACGAGGCGCAGGTAGTCTCGGCCCATCGCACCCCGGATCTGCTGTTCGAGTATGCCGCCACAGCCCGCGAGCGCGGCTTGCGCGCCATCATCGCCGGGGCCGGTGGCGCCGCCCATCTGCCGGGCATGGTCGCCGCCAAAACCACTCTTCCGGTGCTGGGGGTGCCTATCCCATCACGCCATCTCAAGGGGATGGACTCCCTGCTCTCCATCGTGCAGATGCCCAAGGGGGTGCCGGTCGCCACCTTCGCCATAGGCGAGGCGGGGGCTGCCAACGCCGCCCTGTTTGCGGTCTCTCTGCTCTCCGTTGCACAAGACGGCGACGCCCCCCGCTACCGGCAGCAGCTCGACGACTTCCGCACCCACGAGCGCGACCGGGTGCTGGCCCTCACGCTGGAGGAGCCGACATGATCCTGCCCCCCGCCACCCTCGGCATGCTGGGGGGCGGCCAGCTCGGCCGCTACTTCGTGATGGCCGCCCACCGCCTCGGCTACAAGGTGGTGGTGCTGGATCCCGACCCGGCCAGCATCGCCGGGGCCGCCGCCGATCACCATATTGTCGCCCCCTATGACGACCCGACCGCCCTGCACGAGCTGGCCAGCCGCTGCGAGGCCATCAGCTGCGAGTTCGAGAATGTGCCCGCCGCCACCCTCGCGCTGCTCGAACAACAAAAGCCGGTACGCCCGGCCGCCAGCGCGGTGCGCATCTGTCAGGATCGCCGTAAAGAGAAAGCCTTTCTGCGCGGAACCAACATCACAGTCGCCCCCTATCTGGCGCTACTGCCGGAAGAGCCTATCCCCGCACAGGCCAGTGAACTCTTACCCGCCATTCTCAAGACGGCCCGCGAAGGGTACGACGGCAAGGGGCAGTGGCAGGTGAGCAATCTGGATGAGCTGGCGAGCGCGCTGGCAGCCAGTGGCGTGCCCTGCGTGCTGGAAAAACGGCTGGCACTGGAGGGGGAGTTTGCCCTGGCCCTGGCGCGCAGTCCGGGCGGCGCCATCAGCGCCCTGCCGCTGGTACAGAACTGGCACAGCGGCGGCATCCTCTATCAGACTCGCTCCCCGGCCAATTTGCCGGCGCTGGAGAACGAAGCCAAAGGAATCGCTGAGCGACTGATTGCCGCCCTCGATTACGTCGGGGTGCTGACGGTGGAGTTCTTTCTGGTGGAGGGGCGACTGCTGGTCAACGAGCTGGCACCACGCCCCCACAACTCGGGCCACCCCAGCCTCGACAACGCTGCATGCAGCCAGTTCGAGTTGCAGGTGCGGGCCCTGTGCGATCTGCCGCTGCCAGAGCAGATCGCCGTGCGTCCCGCCCTGTTAATCAACCTGCTGGGGGATCTCTGGCAAAACGCCCCACCCGACTGGGCCACCCTGCTGGCGCTGCCCGGCCTGCATCTGCACCTCTACGGCAAGGGCGAACCCCGCCCCGGCCGCAAGATGGGCCATATCACGGTGACCGGTGACGACTGGCCAATGGTGGAGAAGACCTGCAGTCAGGCCCGCCAGCTGCTGGGGCTGGCGCCACGCTGATCGAGCATCGGAAATGCAAAGACCCGGGCATGGCCCGGGTCTCTGTTTTTGCTTGCTATGGCAGGGAGGCTTATCAGGCCCGCTCCACCGCTACCGGTGCCGGCAGGCGGATGGTGAGGGAGAGCACCAGCGCCACCACCAGCAACACCAGGATCAGGTGGAAGGTCGCCATAAAGCCGCCAAACAGGGAGGCCACGATGGAGCCGATGATGCTGCCCAGACCAAAGCCCAGATAGATGACGCCGTAGTTCTTGGTCAGGTTGTTGAGACCGAAGAAGTCGCTCACCAGCGAGGGGTAGACGGTGATGGTGCCACCGAAGCTGAATGCCACACAGGCGACCGCCACGAAGAACAGGTTGGCATTGAGCGGCACGAACAGCAGCAGCGCCATGCCCGCCAGGGTAATCAGCTGGGCGATGGTGATGACCCGGATGCGGGACATCTTGTCGGAGAGGATACCCAGCACCAGACGGCCACCCAGGTTGGCCATGGCGATGATGGCGACGGCGTTGGCGGCGACCACGGCAGGCAGACCCACCATCTTCTCGCCGATATCCTTGGCCACGCCGATGACGTAGAGGCCGCTCATGCAGGCGGTGAGGAACATCAGCGCCAGCATCCAGTACTGCGGCTTGCGCATCGCCTCGGCCAGGGTGAAGTCACGGCTCTCGCTCTGCTGCACGGAGGCGGCCTGCTTGGGCGCATCCTTCATCAGCATACCGCCCACCAACACCATGGACATGGCGATCAGCCCCCACAGCTGGAAGGTGGTCTCAAGGCCGGAGCTGGAGAGCAGCAGCAGGTTGATGTATTTGAAACCGAGACTGCCGAGGCCATAGGCACCGATGGAGCAGGCGGAGATGAGCCCCTTGCGCTCCGGGAACCACTTCACGCAGTTGGAGAGGGTCATCAGGTAACCGGTACCGTCGGCAAAACCGACCAGAATGCCCGCGCAGAGGTAGAGCATCGCCAGATTGCTGGCATGGGCGGTGAGGAAGAAGCCGATGCCGAGCAGCACGCCAGCACCCAGCGTCACGTTACGCACCCCGAACCGCTCCTGCAGCTTGCCCGCCATGGAGGAGGCAACTGCCAGCGACAGGCTGAGCAGGCCGAAAGCGAAAGCGACCTGACTCACCGGCTCGTCCAGCTTGTCGGAGAGCTGGGCGTTGAACAGGCTCCAGGTGTAGACGGAACCCAGTGCGAACTGGGTGATAATGGTACCGATCAGTGTCAGGTACCGGGTGCGATTCATCTCTTTGGTCATGATGCGTCTCGGTCGATGGCCTTAAGGAAATTGAGGCCACTATAGGCAAGACGCAGTTCGCGCCGATCGATTAAGGCATGAAATGCAGATCGGCGGGAATGAATGACAATCAGAGCCGCATCAGCTGACGGAACGCCTTGATGTTGCTGCGACTGACCGGCACTTCGAACGGCAGATCATGGAGCCGGATGAGATAGGTGCTGTTGAACCAGGGGACTATTTCGCGGATCTTGTTGATGTTGACGCAGTAGGAGCGGTGGCAACGGAAGAACCCCTCGGCAGGCAACCGGCTGACAAACTCGCTGATGGTCATGGTCATCACGTAGCGATCATCGCGGGTATAGACATAGGTGAGCTTCTCGTCGGCCTCGGCATAGTAGATCTGCTCGCAGGGGGTGACGATGATGCGCTCCCCCTTCACCAGATTGACGGTGCGATTGTGCGGGCTGTTCCCCTCGCCGCTCGCCTCCCCCGTGGTGGCTGGCTGCGACTTGCCCGCATGCTCGAGCTTTTGCAGCAGATTGATGATGCGGGGCTCGTTGTAGGGCTTGAGGATATAGTCGAACGCCTCCAGCTCGAACGCCTCCACCGCAAACTCCTTGTAGGCGGTAACGAAGACAATGTGGGGCGGGTGACTCGACTTGTGCAGGTTCTTGGCCAGCAGCAGGCCGTCGATGGAGGGGATCTGGATATCCAGAAACACCACATCCACCTCGTGATCCTGCAGGTATTTGAACGCCTCCAGCCCATCCTCGAAGCTCGCCACTATCTCGATCTGGCTGTGCTGATTCACCAGATAGATCAACTCCTCACGGGCCAGATACTCGTCTTCCACTATGATCGCTTTCAGCATGACAACACCTCTCGCAGCACACACTTATCCTCAACCATGATGGCACTCAGCATGGCATCGACTCCTGATCCGGCAGATAGAAACTCACTTCGGTACCCGGCTCCAGCCGCTTGAGGTGCAGGCCGTCGCCATAGAGCAGCTTGACCCTCTGATGCACGTTCATCAGACCGATGCTACGGCTCTCCACCCGACCGGCGGCCACCCCGTCGATCACCGCCTGACTGATGCCGTAACCTGTGTCTCGTACCGATACCCGGATGCCGCCCGCCAGCTGCTTCACCTCGATGGTGACCCGACCCGGCGCGCTGCGGGGCTGGATGCCGTGCAGGATGGCGTTTTCCACCAGCGGCTGCAACAGCAGGCTCGGTACCTGAATGTGCACATCGTCCACCTCGAATACCACCTCCAGCTTGTCGCCAAAGCGGGCCTGCTCGATGGCCACGTAGTCGCGCACCTGCTGCAGCTCCTCCTGAATGTCGATCAGTTCATCCCCCTTGTTGAGGTTGTAGCGCAGGTAGTCCGCCAGATTGGCGATCAGCTGGCGCGCCTGCTGGGGCCGAATGCGGATCAGCGACGAGATGGCGTTGAGGGCATTAAACAGGAAGTGCGGGTTGATCTTGCTCTGCAACGCGGTGAACTCCGCCTTGCGGGTCATCTCCTTGAGTTGCTCGATGCGCGACACCTCCATCTGGGTGGAGATGAGCTGGGAGAGGCCCACCGCCATCTCCCGCAGGGAGCTGGTGATGCTGTGGGTGCGGCGGTAATAGATCTTGAGGGTGCCGCTGACGGCGCCGTTCTCCCGCAGCGGAATAATGATGACCGAGTGGAAATCGGAGAGGTGATACTGGCGCAGATCGTTGTTGATGATGATCTGGTCGAGCAGCACCGCCTGCTGGGTCATGCCGCTGATGGCGTGGTGCTCGTCCAGCTCGTAGTAATCCTTGCCCACCCCGACATAGGCCAGCACGTCATGGGTATCTGTGATGGCCACCGCATCGGCGCTGATGTCGCGCCGGATCACATCGCACACCTGACTGAGGGAGTGGCGATCGATGTTCTGGAAGAAAGGCAGCGTCTTGTTGGCGATATCGAGCGCCAGCTTGGCCTGCTTGGCGGCAATCAGCTCCTTCTCGTCATCCAGATCCTGCACCAGCTTGATGATGAGACCGATGCAGAGCGCCCCGGCAATCATCGGATAGGCGATGTGGTTAACGATCTCCACCCCGACTTCGTGGGGCTCGGTCAGCAGCCAGATCAGCAGCATGGTCAGCCCTTCGCACAGCATCCCCGCCAAAATGCCGTAGAGCCAGAGCCGCGACTTGCGGCAGCGCAGGTGCAGCCAGGTGGCGAGCAGACCGGCGATAATACTGGCGATAAGGCAAGGGATGGAGGTGTGGCCATCCATGTCGATGAGGTAGCGGTGCAGACCGGAGATGACCCCAGCCGGAATGCCGACCCAGGGGCCAAACAGAATGCCGCCGGAGATAATGGCAATGATCCGCACGTTGATCAGCGCCCCCTCCACCGGAATGCCGGTGTAGGTACTGAACACCGCAAACAGGCCGAAGATGGAGGCTACCAGCACCAGCTCGGCCGGGGTGTGATCCCGCTTCTGGAACAGCCGCTGGAACGGCCGGGTGCGGGTCAGGAAGAAGAGGGTCATCAGCATCAGCGCTGCCCGCTCGAACACCGCCAACAACATCATCTGATTCTCAAGCATCTGCGCCCCCTTGCGGCAACCCAACCGATCACCCTAACCCTGACCAATAAATCGGGGCCGGATAAATCAGCCCCAACGACATCAACAGTACTGACCGGCCACCCAGCCGGAGGACCAGGCCCACTGGAAGTTGTAGCCACCGAGCCAGCCGGTCACGTCCACCACTTCGCCGATGAAGTAGAGGCCGGGCACCTTGCGTGCCTCCATGGTCTTGGAGGAGAGCTCATTGGTATCGACGCCGCCCAGGGTCACTTCGGCGGTGCGATACCCCTCGGTGCCGTTGGGCAGGATCTGCCAGTCACCCAGCAAATTGGCCACCGCTTCAAGCTCCCGCTCGTTGTATTGGCGCATCGGCTTGCTGACCAGCTGACCCAGCTCCACCAGCTTGTCGACGAAGCGCTTTGGCAGCTCGCGCCCCAGCACGGTTTTCAGCTCCTGCGCCGGGTGCGCCTGCGCCCATTCACGCAGGGCGGCCGGAATATCCAGCTCCGGCAGCAGGTTGATGTGGATCTTCTCACCCGCATGCCAGTAAGAGGAGATCTGCAGGATGACGGGGCCGGAGAGGCCGCGGTGGGTGAACAGCATCGCCTCCTTGAAGCGAGTGCCATCCTCGGCGGTCACCGCTACCGGCAGGCTGATGCCCGCCAGATCGGCAAACGCCTCTTTCTCCGCCTGATGGAGGGTGAAGGGCACCAGACCGGCGCGGGTCGGCAGCACCTTGAGGCCGAACTGCTCCGCCAGCTTGAAGCCATACGGGGTAGCGCCCAGCTTGGGCATGGAGAGACCGCCGGTCGCCACCACCAACGAATGACAGCCGATCTCACCCTTGCTGGTGGTCAACACAAAGCCTTCGTCCTGCTTGCTGACGGTGAGGATCTCGGTCTGGAACTGCAGGGTCACCCCGGCCCAGTCGCACTCGGTGAGCAGCACATCGACGATCTCCTTGGCGCTCTCGAGGCAGAACAGCTGCCCCAGGGTGCGCTCGTGATAGTTGACCCCGTGGCGATCCACCAGATCGATAAAGTCCTGCTGGGTGTAGCGAGCCAGCGCCGACTTGCTGAAGTGGGGATTCTCCGACAGGTAGGCGTGAGCGCCCGCCTGATGGTTGGTGAAGTTGCAGCGACCGCCGCCACTGATGAGGATCTTGCGGCCCGGCTTCTTGGCGTTGTCGAGCACCAGCACGGAGCGGCCACGGTAGCCCGCCTGCGCCGCACACATCAATCCGGCCGCACCGGCCCCGATCACCACCACATCGACCTGCTTCATCATCACTCACTTATCAAAATAGAAACGGCACCTGGCCAGAACCGAGATTGCCTCTGGCGGAACACAACCATAGTGGCTGCCCACCAGAATAAATAACGGCCCTTAAAAGGGCCGTTATTGTACTGGCTGAACACTAAGTGTCCACGACTATCAGGCGTTGCTGTCCATGATGCTAGCAGGGGCGCCCTTGGCCAGTTCGGCCAGCTCCTTGTCGATGAAGTAGAGGCCTTTGCCATCTTCACCCACCAGACCCAGACGGTCGACGATGCTCTTGAACAGCTTCTCCTCTTCATGCTGCTCGGCCACATACCACTGCAGGAAGTTGAAGGTGGAGTAGTCCTGGGTAGTGAAGGCTACGTGGGCCAAACCATTGATGCACTTGGTGATGTGGTACTCGTGCTCCAGGGTGGTACGGAACACGTCGCCCAGCGACTTGAACTCGTGGGGAGGGGCATCGATGGCGCCCAGCTTGGGCATGGCGCCAGTCTCGCTCACATAGGTGAACAGACGCTCCATGTGCTGGCGCTCCTCGACTGCGTGCTGGCGCAGGAAGGTCGCCGCCCCTTCAAAGCCCTTGTCTTCGCACCAGGCGCTCATCTGCAGATAGAGATTGGAGGAGTAGAACTCCAGGTTAATCTGCTCGTTCAACTTCTCGATCATGGCTTGGGCCAGCATCTTGTTTCTCCTCAGTGATTTGGTATCGATTGTCGCCACACTCCCGCCGCGAATCAACCCGCCAACGAGAGGGAGATCCCGTTTCTTTCAGCTCAGGGGGTCAGCTCCCTAAGGGAGGCGACATCCACCGGCGCAGCATAATCGACGCCCGGCAGCTCGAAGCCGTTGAGCTGCATGAAGTCCTGCCGCAGCCCGGCAAAGTCCCCCAGCCCGTGGAAATTGTCCGGCGTCACCTTGGGCCAGAGCGCCGAAACGGCGGCCTGAATGGCCGGGTCGAGCTCGTAGTCATCCATCCGGATCAGCCGGTTGCCATCGGCCACCACCCCATTGGCCCCATACATCTTGGCGGCAAACAGTCGCTGCATCTGCTCGATGCAGCCTTCGTGCACACCGCGCTCCTTCATCACCCCCATCAGCAGGCCCAGATAAACCGGCAGCACCGGAATGTAGGCGCTCGCCTTGGTTACCAGCGCCTTGCAGACCGACACCCAGGCATGGCCGCCAATCTCGGCCAGTTGCAGGTTGATGGTCTCGGCGGTGGCGTGCAGATGCTCCTTGGCATAACCGATGGTGCCATCCCGATAGAGGGGATAGGTGGACTCGGGGCCGATATAGGAGTAAGCCACGGTTTGCGCGCCGGGCGCGAGACAGTCGGCCTGCTGCAACGCCTGCATCCAGAGCTGCCAATCCTCGCCCCCCATCACGGTGACGGTGTCGCGGATCTCCTCCGGCGTGGCGGGCGCCAGCGACTGCTGCACCAAGGTATCGCGTTCCAGATCCAATCCCCAACCGCTGAACGGCTGGCCGGTGGTCTTGAGCACCGAACGCACTTGCGTGCCGTCGGGCAGCACCCGGATGCCGCTCGCGAGCGAATAGATCACCAGATCCACCTGCCCCAGCTGCTGGCGGATGGTGTCGATGGCCTGCTGGCGCATCCCGTCGGAGAAGGCATCACCGATCAGGTTGATGGCGATACGCCCCTCCTGCTCCGCCTCCTTGCGAAACCAGATGTTGTTGTACCAACCGGCGCTGCCCAATCCTTTGTCGGAAGGGCCGCGCTCGAAGGAGATACCAATGGTGTCGGCACCGGCACCAAAGGCGAGTGCAATGCGCGACGCCAGTCCAAACCCGGAGGAGGCACCCAGCACCAGCACCCGCTTGGGGCCGTTGAACGGGCCAGCGGCCTTGATCCGTTCGATCTGCTGCTGCACGGCGGCGCGACAGCCGATGGGGTGACAGTTGCGGGCAACACAACCTTGAATCTGGGGATGAATGATCATGGGAAGGCCTCCAAAGAAACTGGCTACAGCATAACCAAATCGAAAGAGATTAACTTGATGCCGGATCGCTATCAGTCAGAAAAGCAGCGGGAGATGAGGCAGAAAAACAAAAGGGAGCACGTGGCTCCCCAAAGCGGTATTCAGATGCTTTTTGTTGTTTTGTGTTCATTGCGAAGCACGGGCCCATCCTATGCCTCTCCCCCCTGAACGGCAAGCCGAGGGGTGTGACCGGCGTCAAACTCTTGTTTAATTTATAGGCAAATAGTGGTTAATAACTGAGTGGCTGACCCTGTGTCACACGTCATTAAACTCATTTAAATCCCAAAACTGTGCCTGAGGCACCATTTTAGTTTCAGCAGAGATTGGTATAGTGGGCTGAAGGATCGGTAAGGAGAACCCCCATGAGTGGAACAACCTATTACAAGCATATTCTGGCTGCGATCGACCTCTCTGAAGACAACCGCAAGGTGATCGACAAGGCGGTGGACAGAGCCCGCTCCAACGGCGCCAAGCTGTCGGTTATCCATGTCGATGTGGACCTCAAGGATCTCTACACCGAGATGATCGATATCGACATCGACAACGTGCAGGATCAGGTGATCGCCGAAGCGAAAGAGAAGCTGGAGGCATTTCTGGCCTCGGTGGACTATCCCATCGAGAAGAAGCTGGTGATATGCGGCGATCTGAGCGAGCGGGTCAATCAGGCGGTCAAGGAGTACGAGATCGACCTGCTGGTGTGCGGCCATCGCCAGAGCTTCTGGAGCCTGCTCACCTCCAGCGCCCGTCAGCTGATGAATACGGTGCCGTGCGATCTGCTGGTCGTCCCCTTGCAGAAGTAATGAAACCGGCGTAGTTTGATTTGCTATGAATATGACCGCATTCAATCACAACTACTGGTGGTGCTGCTCCTAAACAGGCGGCACCGCGTTTCTATTGTAAATTTCCCAAAGAAAACACCGTGACCGCCGAGAGGCGGTCAACTGTTTTTATCCCTTTGTCGCCTCCCGGCTCACCTAACTGGAGAGAGTGACATGCACAACCCCGTTATCCTGACTGGCGATCGTCCCACCGGCAAACTGCACATCGGCCACTATGTCGGTTCCCTGCGCCAGCGCGTCGAAGCCCAGCACCACTACCGCCAGTTCGTGATGATCGCCGACTTGCAGGCGCTGACCGACAACGGCCACAACCCGGCCAAGGTGACCGACAACGTACTGGAGGTGATGGCTGACTATCTGGCGGTCGGCCTCGACCCGGCCAAGACCACCTTCTGCCTGCAGAGCGCCCTGCCCGCCCTCGCCGAACTCACCTGCTACTACCTCAATCTGGTCAGCGTCGCCCGGCTGGAGCGCAACCCCACCGTCAAGGCGGAGATCCAGCAAAAAGGGTTTGAACGAACGCTGCCGGCCGGATTTCTGGTCTATCCGGTCAGTCAGGCCGCCGACATCACCGCCTTTCGCGCCAGTCATGTGCCGGTCGGGGAAGATCAGCTGCCGATGCTGGAGCAGACCAACGAGATCGTCCGCCGCTTCAACTCTCTGGTAGGCAAAGAGGTGCTGACCGAATGCCAGCCGATCCTGAGCGACACCGGCCGCCTGCCCGGCATCGACGGCAAGGCCAAGATGTCCAAGTCTCTCGGCAATACCATCGAGCTCGGCATGTCGGCGGAAGAGGTCAAACAGGCGGTGTTCGCCATGTATACCGACCCCAACCACCTCAAGGTGAGCGATCCGGGTCAGGTGGAGGGAAATACGGTGTTCGCCTATCTCGATGCTTTCCACCCCGACAAGGCGCTGGTCGCCGAGATGAAGGCCCACTACCGACGAGGCGGACTGGGGGACATGCGCTGCAAACAGGTGCTCAATGACTGCCTGCAGACCCGGCTCGCCCCGATGCGGGAGCGCCGGGCCGCGGCCATTGCCGACAAGAAGATGCTGCTGGAGCTGCTCTATCAAGGCACCGAGCAGGCTCGCATCATCACAGATGAGGTATTGGCGGAGGTGAAAAGCGCCATGGGGCTCGACTACTTCGCCAGCATCCGCTGAGCGGGAGTCCCGAGTGCATCGTCGCCATAGAGGTCGAACACCAGCTGGTGCAGCAGGCTCTTGAACCAGCCGATCGCCTCGTCGTGGGCGGTGAGCGGGTGCCCCGCCATAAGGTAGACGATGGGGATAGCGGGGTCGAGTTGATGCATCCGCAGCGGGTAGTAGCGGCAGAAGTGGCGCCCGATCATCTCGGGCACCACCACCAGATAGCGGCCGGTCGCCATCAGCGGCGGTACCGCCATAAAGCTCGGCAACCGCACGCCCAGCTCCCGCTCCACCCCGAAACGGGCCAGCCAGAGCTCCACCATCGCCTGACTGTGACCCCAGCTGGAGGTGTGGATGTGGGGACGGCTCACCAGCTCGACCGGAGTCAGCACATCGGGCAATTCGCTGCCAAGGGGCGACAGGCAGACCAGCGGGTTGTTGAACCACTCCTCCCGCCACAAGCGGGGTGAGAGATGATTCGCCCCGGCGAAACCGATCACCAGATCCAGCTCCCCCTTCTCCAGCTCCCGCTCGTAGTTGCTGTCGGCCAGCTCGCACACCTCAAGCCGACAGTGAGGGGCCTGCCGATGGAGCCTCTCCACCAGCATCGGCACCAGCCCGTGCTCCACCGAGCCCGGGGTAGCGATGCGGAAAATCCGCCGCGCAGTGGCGGGATCAAACCCCTTGGCCTGCCGCAATCCCTGCTCCAGCATCGCCAGCGCCTGACGAACCGGCCCAGCCAGCGCCTTGGCCCGCTCGGTCGGCATCATCTCGCGCCGACTCATCACGAACAGCGGGTCATCCAGCGCCACCCGCAGCCGCCCCAAGGCGTGACTGACAGTGGATTGGGACAAATGCAGCCGTTCGGCGGCACGGGTGACATTGCGCTCCTGCATCAGCATGTCGAATACGGCGAGCAGGTTGAGGTCGAGACGGGCGAGCGAGCTATCCATCGATATTAGCCATAGTTAAATGCCAACAATTCATTTTTACCATAGTAACAGATTGCCTAGAATGCGCTGGCTTAATACATCGGAGATTCAAATGCGTAGCTATCTGTTATTGCTGGCCATTGGCCTGCTGTGGGGTTCCCAATTCATTTTCATGCACCAGGCCGTTGCCGAGTTGCCCCCCATTCTGGTGGCTGCCGGTCGTGCCCTGTGCGGCAGCCTGACCCTGGGTCTGCTCTGCCTGTTCATGCGGCTCAAGAGTGAGCACACTCCGTGGCGCACCTATATGCTGATCGCCCTGCTGGATGCCACCATCCCCTTCATCATGGTCGCCTGGGGCCAACAGTATGTGGATAGCGCCATCGCCGCCGTGGTCATGGGTTGTATCCCGTTTGTGACCATTCTGGCTGCACCGCTGTTTATTTCTGGTGAAAGAATCACCAAAACCGGTCTGCTTTCCGTGATCATCGGCTTTGCCGGTGTACTCACCCTGTTCTGGCCGAAACTCTCCCAGGGCATGAACGCCGGCCTGCTCGGTGCCATGGCCATCCTGCTGGGTGCCAGCTGCTTCGCCATCGGCCTGCTGATGATCAAGCGCTTCGCCAAGGACCATCCGGTCGTGGTCGCCCGCAATATCCTGATCTCCTCGGCAATCCAGTTGCTGCTGGTCGCCCCCTTCATGGTTGATCTCGGCAGCCTGACCCTGCCGAGCACCCAGGCCCTGAGCGCGATTACCGTGCTGGGTACCCTCTGTACCGGTCTGGTCTACTTCCTCTACATGGCACTGATCCAGAAGGCCGGCCCGACGTTCGCCTCCTTCAGCAACTATCTGGTGCCGCTGTTCGGCGTGATGCTGGGTGCCCTGTTCCTCGGCGAGCAGATCCACCCCACCACCGGCGTGGCCCTGGCCCTGATCCTCGGCTCGGTCGCCATGAACCAGTGGGCGCAACAGCGTCGCATGCAGCGCGAGGTCTCCCTATGTCAGGCATCCTGACCACACTGTGCGGTGGTCTGGTACTGATTGCCGGCTGGCAGTATCGCCAGCGGCTGGCCGGGATCCTGGGCCTGCTGATGGTACTGCTGCCCTGGTTCTTCGATAGCAAGCTGCAAGCCATGCTGAGCTATGCCCTGAATGCCTGAAGTCCATCTCTGAATGTGTGACGAGAGTCTATCTCTCCTGTTTTTGGGACTGTTTTAAAAAACCTCCGATTTGTCCCCCGCTACCGGCGCTCTGCGCCGGTTTTTTTATACCTGCCAGCCGGCGTCAGATCAGATAGCGATAGCTGAGTCGCTCGTTCTTGCGCGGCCCGGTGATCTGCCAGCTCAGCAAGAAACCGCCGTCGATCTCGGTCAACTCGGCGCTGTAGTGATCCGCCCCGCACAGATGGGGTTCGGCGGTCAGCCAGCGGCCATCCCCCTGCGGCAGCAGCTCGAACAGTTCGACCGGCGCTTCATAACGCAAATGGGAGAGACGGATCCCCCGCTCGCTACGCTGCCACCAGAAGCTGTTATGCATGGCGAGTTCCCTGCCATAAGGCGTGGTGTAGCGACCCTGCTCGTTAAACAGCCAGCCACCCTGATGATCGGTCACCTGCACACGCCCCTCGCCCCGACCATTCCAGTCGGTCGCCGACCCCTCGCTATTGCTGGCGGTAAAGGAAAATGCTCCGACCTGTGGCAATCGCGCCCATAAACGCTGGATTGCCGCTTCCATCTCGGCCATCATAGCCCCCTTAAAATTGACAACTGACGATAAATCAAACACATGAACTACTTGATAGGGGTCACCCTGCTCTGGTCATTCTCCTTCAGCCTGATCGGGGTCTACCTCGCCGGTCAGGTGGATGCCTACTTCTCGGTGCTGACCCGCATCGCCCTCGCCAGTCTGGTGTTTCTCCCCTTCCTGCGCCGCCGCTGGCTGCGCCCCGACCTGGCGGCCAAGCTGATGGCGCTGGGCGCCATCCAGCTCGGCATCATGTATCTCTTCTACTACCACTCCTTCCTGCTACTGACGGTGCCGGAAGTGCTGGTCTTTACCATCTTCACCCCCATCTACGTCACCCTGCTCCACGATCTGCTGGAGCGCCGCTTCAAGCCTACCTATCTGTGGGGCGCCCTGCTGGCGGTGCTCGGGGCTGCCGTCATCCGCTTCGACGGCCTGACCGAAAGCTATGTGCTGGGATTTATGGTGGTGCAGGGGGCCAACCTCTGTTTCGCCCTGGGTCAAGTGGGCTACAAGGTACTGCTGGCAAGGGAGGCGGAGCAACCGCCGCAACTGGCGGTGTTCGGCTGCTTCTATCTGGGGGCGCTGGTGATCGCACTGCCCGCCTGGTGGCTGCTGGGCAAGCCGCAATATCCGACGTCAGGGTTGCAGTGGGGCATTCTGCTCTGGCTGGGGGTGGGTGCCTCCGGCCTCGGCTACTTCCTCTGGAACAAGGGGGCGACGCTGGTCACCAGCGGGGTGCTGGCCATCATGAACAATGCGCTCATTCCGGCCGGCTTGCTGGTCAATCTGCTGCTCTGGGGCAAGGATACCGACCTGACCCGACTGACCATCGGCGGCCTGCTGATGCTGGCCTCGCTCTGGGTCTGCCAGCGTGACAAGCGCAGCCTACCCTGACCGCACTCAGCCGACGACGGTGTTGTGCTCCCGTCTGGCCTGACTGTGACAGCTGGCCAGCCGGGCCAGCAGATGATCGAGCTGCTCGCCAGCCTGACTCTGCACCAGCCCGATGCTGACGGTGACCGGCCGCTGTGACAACAGGCTGGCATCGGCAATCTCGAGGCGCAGCCGCTCGGCGATCTCCAGCGCACTCATCCGCTCGGTCTGGGAGAGCATCAGGATAAAACCGTCCTCATCCCAGCGGGCGAAGGGATCTTCCCGCCGCAGCTCGTGGCGCACGATACGCGCCAGCTTGGCCAGCATGGCGTCGCAAGCCGCTTCGCCAAACAACTGCTGGATTTTGGCCATGTGATCGACCGAAAACTGCAGCAGACTGAAAGTGCCACTCTCGGTCGCCAGCCGCTCTTCAAGCAGTTGCTCGAAACGGCCACGGCTCTCCAGACCGGTCAGCGGATCGGTGCCATGTCGCTCCTCCACCAGCACGGCAGCGGGATCGAGGTGACGGACGACCCCCAGCAGATAACCCCGCTCATCACGACGTATCCGCTCTTCCAGCCGGATGTAGTGACCGTGATGATGCAGAATGCGGTATTCGAGGCGCAGACCGCTGCTGCGCCCGCTCTGGCAGGCGAGCAGGGCATCTTCCAGCCGGGCAACATCGTCGGGATGAACCCGATCCAACCAACCGAGATCATCCGGCCAGCACTCTCCCAATCCCAACAGGCGCAGGCAGGAGGGATCACGCTGCAGTCCATGTTGGGCTGACCAGCTCCAGATCCCCGCCTCCAGCAGCGCCATGGCATCAGACAGCAGACCCGGATCAAGCCGGGCAGTCACATCGACCAAAGGTGTCTTGAGCATTTCCATGGGGCGCCTCGAAACAGGATCTGAATACCAGCTCAATAAGTAACATTGGCGTTCACGCCGAGCAACAGGGTCAGAGCGCTTTTCCCTGATACCCGTTCATCAAGGTCTGCCAGTTCTCCGGTACGAAGTGGAAACTGGTATGCAGTTGAGACTCTTTATTGAATGAACGGAGCAAGCGTTCCAGATTGGCCTTCTGCCATTCACCGGGGGAGCGGATCGCACCCTTGTCAAAATCGATCACCCACACCTTGCCCTCTTTATCGAGCAGCAGGTTGTGGCTGTTGAGATCGGCGTGATAGACCCCGGCATCGTGCAGCTGACGCACTGTCTGACCTATCTTGTGCCACACCTCGGTCGCCACCGGCCCCTGCTTGAGCAGTGCCACCATATCCTTGGCACCGCGAATTCGCTCAATCAGGATATCGGCACGATAGAAGGGGCCCTGTTTGACCATGCGGGCACCAAACGGACGCGGCACCGGCAACCCCTGCTCACAAAGCTTGGCCAGCAGGGTGTATTCGGCCATGGCACGGCTCGACTCGACCCCTTCGAACCAGAAGCGATCCCGCACCACCTTGCCCACCATGCCGCCCCGATAGTAGTGGCGCAGCACCAGATGGCGGGACTCATCCTTGACGAACCAGGTCACCCCCCGCCCGATGGAGGTTCCCACCACCTGACGGTTGTTCTGCCACCAGGCAGGATCGAATAACTGGGGAGAGGGGTCGCGAAAGGCCCCTTCGGCATACCAGCAGATCTGGTTGTGTTCGGTCTGTACTCGCATCGTGGAGATCCCGCTCGGTGGGTCATGGATCGCAATTTTTCAATTGGCGATGAGGCTGCCGCTCTGGCATGCCCGCAATAGTGGCCTTTAATCAACGACGTGCAGAGACAGGTCATGGCGCTGGGCCCGGCCTATCCCGGCTGACGATTGTGCGCAATTTTACAATCCAGAGGGGAGTTTGCATAATGCCATCCACCCTTTTTGCCAGCCGTGCGCCACAACATGCCGCTATTTCAAACGCCCCCCTCCTCCATCTGCATCCTGCGGCTCTCCGCCATCGGGGATTGCTGCCACGCACTGGCGCTGGTGCGCGTCATCCAGCGGGAGTGGCCACAGACCCGTATCACCTGGATCACCGGCAAAATCGAGGCAACCCTGTTTGCCGATCTGCCCGGCGTCGAGGTGATCCCCTTCGACAAGAGCAAGGGGTGGCGCGGCTATCGCGATCTCTGGCATACCCTCAAGGGGCGCAAATTCGATGCCCTGCTCCACCTGCAGGCGGCGATGCGGGCCAGCATTGCCACCCTCGGCATCAGCGCCAAGGTCAAACTCGGGTTTGATCGGGAGCGGGCCAACGACGGCCAGTGGCTGTTCACCAACCACAAGGTGCCTTCGCCTGCCTCCCCCCATGTGCTGGACGGTTTCCTCGCCTTCGCCAAAGAGCTTGGCATCAAGGATCTGACCCCGGACTGGCAGCTGCCCATCAGCGCCGAACATCAGGCGTGGGCAAGGGAGAAGATTGGCGGCAAACCGACTCTGCTTATCTGCGCAGCCGCCAGCAAGGCATTCAAAAACTGGACTGCCGCAGGCTATGCCGCGCTGGCAGATCACGCCGCCAACAAGGGCTTTCAGGTCTATCTCTGTGGCGGGCCTGCCAAACTGGAGCGGGATCTGGCTGCCGAGATCCGGCAACTCAGCCAGAGTAAACCGGTCGATCTGGTGGGGCAAACCAACCTCAAGCAGTTATTGGCGCTGATTGGCGAGGCGAGTCTGGTACTGGCCCCCGATACCGGCCCCACCCATATGGCCACCATAGTGGGCACGCCGGTGATCGGCCTCTATGCCCACCACAATCCGGCCCGCACCGGCCCCTATCTCTGCCGCGACTACGTGGTAAGCGTCTATCAGAAGCTGGTCGAGCAGGAGACCGGCAAGCCGCTGGCCGAATTGAGCTGGCGCACCCGTCTAAAAGACCCGGAGGCCATGCGAAAAATCACCAGCGAGCAGGTGATCGCCGCCTTCGATCGGCTCTGTGCCGATCGTCAGCTGCCGTAGTGACAGGGCACCTCGGGAATTCCGAGCCATCAGGCAGGGATAACCTGATAGCCTCTGCCCTCAGCCAAAGGCACAATGCAGGCTGATGTGGGTTACGCTCCCGCAGCAAGCTACGAATACTTTGATCGGCTGGAATATGATTCCGGCCGTTTTTTTATTCGCCGCATTCTGGTAAAATTCGCCGCCTTTACATCCTCCTGACTCAAGAATTTTCCGCGTTTTGCGTTTGGCTGTCTCCCTTTCGGGCACAAGACGGCGGTCTCTGCTACAACCAAAACAGCGGTTTCGATTAAAGGTAATAATATGGCGCAACAAGGCACTCTCTATATCATCTCTTCTCCGAGCGGCGCGGGTAAATCCAGTCTGCTCAATGCCTTGCTGACCAACCACAATCAAGCTGGCAAGATGCAGCTGTCGGTTTCCCACACCACTCGCGCCACCCGTCCTGGCGAAGAGCACGGCGTACACTACCACTTCGTTCAGGTGGAAGAGTTCAAGGCGCTGATCGAGCGTGGTGATTTTCTGGAATGGGCCGAAGTGTTCGGCAACTACTACGGCACCTCACGCGCCGCCATCGAAGCCTGTCTGGCGCAGGGGATCGACGTATTCCTCGACATCGACTGGCAAGGTGCCCGCCAGATCCGCGAGCAGATGCCGACCAAATCCATTTTCATCCTGCCCCCCAGCCGCGAAGAGCTGGAACGCCGCCTGATTGGGCGCGGTCAGGACAGCGCCGAAGTGATTGCCGGCCGGATGGCGAAAGCCATTGCCGAAATGGTGCACTACGACGAGTATGACTATGTCATTATCAACGAAGACTTCGAGCAGGCGCTGTTCCAGCTCAGGTCCATTATTGAGTGCCAACGGCTGGAGATGCGTCACCAGCAACAGGCTCAAAAAAACTTGCTGCAACAGCTACTGGCAGAGTAAGCCAAAAACAAGTAAACTTTTGCGTCATTTTTAAACACTGCTTTTCTAAATACAGAAAGCCCAAACACTGGAGTCCTGCATGGCACGCGTTACTGTAGAAGATGCTGTAAAACAGGTAGGTAACCGTTTTGACCTGGTGCTGGTCGCCGCGCGCCGCGCTCGTCAAATCGCGGTACAAGGCAAAGATCCCCTGGTCGACGAAGAGAACGACAAGCCGACTGTGATCGCCCTGCGTGAGATCGAGCTGGGTCTGGTGAACAATCAAGTGATGGACACCCAGGACCGCTACGAACAGCAAGAGCAGGAAGCCGCCGAGCTGGCTGCCGTTGCTGCCATCGCCGAAGGCCGCGGTTAAGTTATTCCTCCGGTTGGCACCCGCCCGGGTGCCGACTGTTCATCCCCATTTACAACCGCTCGAAAACCTCGCAAACTCAGGGCTATACCCTCAATTCCACGAATTGCCGTTTTACCGCTGCGGGGACTGTCTTGTATTTATTTGAAAACCTTAAAGAAATAGCCAGTTCCTACCTGCCACCCGAGCAGGTTGAGAAGCTCAAGCAAGCCTATGTGGTGGCCCGTGATGCCCACCAGGGCCAGATGCGTTCCAGTGGCGAACCCTATATCACCCACCCTGTTGCCGTTGCCCGAATCCTGGGTGACATGCGCCTCGATCATGAAACCCTGATGGCCGCCGTGCTGCACGACGTCATCGAAGACACCTCTGTCACCAAGGCCGATCTGGCCGAACAATTCGGCAATGCGGTTGCAGAACTGGTGGCCGGGGTCTCCAAGCTCGACAAGCTGAAGTTTCGCGATCGCAAAGAGGCGCAGGCCGAGAACTTCCGCAAGATGGTGATGGCGATGACCCAGGATATCCGGGTCATTCTGATCAAGCTGGCCGACCGCACCCACAATATGCGCACCCTGGGCTCCCTGCGCCCTGACAAGCGCCGCCGTATCGCTCGGGAAACCCTCGAAATCTTCGCCCCCATCGCCAACCGCCTCGGTATTCACACCATGAAGAACGAGCTGGAAGAGCTGGGCTTCGAGGCGCTCTATCCGATGCGATCCCGCGTGCTGCGCGAATCGGTGCGCCGCGCCCGTGGCAATCGCCGCGAGATCATCGACTCCATCCAGAGCGAAATCAGCGGTCGCCTTAAAGAAGCGGGGATCGAGCATCAGGTCAGTGGCCGCGAGAAGAATCTCTTCTCCATCTACAACAAGATGGAGAAAAAAGAGCTGCAATTTCATGAGGTAATGGATATCTACGCCTTTCGGGTCAAAGTGAAGGACATAGATACCTGTTACCGGGTGCTGGGGCAGATGCATAGCCTCTACAAACCGCGCCCCGGCCGCTTCAAGGATTACATCGCCATCCCCAAGACCAACGGCTACCAGTCGCTGCACACCTCGCTGGTGGGGCCGCACGGAGTGCCGGTCGAGGTACAAATTCGCACCGAGTTCATGGATCAGATGGCCGACAAAGGGGTTGCCGCCCACTGGGCCTACAAGCAGGATGGCGACAGCTCGGGCACCACTGCCCAGATCCGCGCCCAGCGCTGGATGCAGAGCCTGCTGGAATTGCAGCAGAGCGCCGGCAGCTCCTTTGAATTTATCGAAGGGGTCAAGACCGACCTCTTCCCCGACGAGATCTACGTGTTCACGCCGGAAGGGCGCATCATGGAGCTGCCCGCTGGCGCCACGCCGGTGGACTTCGCCTACACGGTGCACACCGACATCGGCCACGCCTGCGTCGGTTCGCGGGTCGACCGCCACCCCTACCCGCTCAGCAGCCCGCTGCACTCGGGCCAGACGGTGGAGATCATCACGGCGCCGGGCGCCCGCCCCAACGCGGCCTGGCTCAACTTTGTGGTGACCACCAAGGCACGCTCCAAGATCCGCCAGTTCCTCAAAAACCTGCGCACCGAAGAGTCGGTGGTGCTGGGTCGCCGCCTGCTCAACCATGCGCTGGGCGCCAAGAATATCGAAGACATCCCCGAGCCGCGCATCAAGCAGGTGCTGGCCGATACCAAGCATGAGAACCTGCAGGGGCTGCTGGCCGATGTGGGCCTCGGCAACGCCATGAGTGTCATGGTGGCGCGCCGCATGCTGGGGGATGAACTGCCGCCGGAAGAGCAACCCAAGTCCAGCAGCAAGAAGATGCCGATCAAGGGTGCCGATGGCATGCTGGTCACCTTCGCCAACTGCTGCCGTCCGATCCCGGGAGATGCCATCATCGCCCACATCAGCCCGGGCAAGGGTCTGGTGATCCATCAGGAAGCCTGTCGCAACATCAAGGGCTACAGCAAGGAACCGGACAAATACCTGCCAGTGCAGTGGGAAGTGGACAAGGAGCAGGAACAGGAGTTCCGCACCGGCATCAGCATCGAGATCGTCAACCATCAGGGTGCGCTGGCCGAGCTGGCCAACGTGATTGCCGCCACCGGCGCCAACATTCACGCCATTAGCACCGAAGAGAAGGATGGCCGGGTCTATCAGGTCAGCCTGCTCATCACCACCAAGAGCCGCATCCACCTGGCCAACATCATGCGCAAGATCCGCGTGATGCCCAACGTGCTCAAGGTGAGCCGACAGAAGAACTGAACACAGGCGGCGCAAGCCGCCTGCTGCTTTTATAGAGACAAGCCATGACCCCCGAACGCTTCAAGCGCATCACCGACATGCTGGCCCAGCGTCAGCTCGATTTGACCGTCTGCATGGAAGAGGTCCACAAACCTCACAATCTGGCCGCCATCGTGCGTACAGCCGATGCCATCGGCATCCACCGGGTACACGCCGTCTGGCCCAAAACCTGGATCCACAAGCGAAAAGGCACCGCCCGCGGCAGCCAGAACTGGGTGGATGTAAAACTGCACCCGGATATCGGCACAGCCGTTGCCGAGCTTAAAGCCTCCGGCATGCAGATCCTGGCGACTCACCTCTCCGACAGCTCGGTCGATTTTCGCGCCATCGATTACACCAAACCGACCGCCATTCTGGTGGGTCAGGAGAAGCATGGCATCGGTGAGGAGGCGCTGGCACTGGCCGATCACCATATCGTCATTCCCATGGTGGGCATGGTGCAGTCCCTCAACGTCTCGGTGGCTGCCGCCGCCATCCTCTACGAGGCGCAGCGCCAGCGCGAGCTGGCCGGTTGCTATCAACGCGGCTGCCCGCTCACGCTTGAAGAGCAGAACACTATCTTGTTCGAGGGGGGCTACCCCATCTATGCCCAGCTCTGCAAAGAGAAAGAGATGCCCTACCCCCAGCTCGGCCCGGCCGGTGAAATTCTGGCGGACGAAGAGTGGTGGCAACGGATGCAGCTGACCCGCAAAGGGTGGGCGCAGCAGAGCGAGCAGGACGATCCGCAGGAGGAGTGATGGAGAACCCTTTTGGCAGCTGGCTGGAATCGCAAATCATCCGGGATCACCTGACCAACCCGAACATAGAGGCCGGCGACTACAGCTACTACTCCGGCTACTACCACGGTAAGCCGTTCGAGGATCACTGCGTCCGTTACCTGCTCGGCGATGGCTCGACCCGCGACACCTGGGAGAGCGGCCTCTGGGGCGAGGTGGACCGGCTGATCATCGGCAAGTTCTGCTCCATCGGCTCGGGCGCCACCTTCATGCTGGCGGGCAATCAGGGCCACCGGCTGGATTGGGTCTCCACCTTCCCGTTCAACCCCGACACCTTTGGCGGAGGGGCCCGCAGCGGCTTTCTGCGCAAGGGAGACACCCGGATTGGCAACGATGTCTGGATCGGCTCGGAAGCGATGATCATGCCCGGCATCACCATAGGTGACGGCGCCGTCATCGCCACCCGCGCCGTGGTAACCAGGGATGTGGCCCCTTACACCATAGTCGGCGGCAACCCGGCCCAACCGATCCGCCATCGTTTCAGCGATGAGCAGATCCTCATGCTGCAAGAGATGCAGTGGTGGGACTGGCCCCTGCCTCGCTTGCAAGCCTGCATGGCGCTGCTCTGCTCGGGGGATATCGCCGCCCTTTATCACCATTGGCAACAGGAGTGTGCCTGATGAAACCCCTCTCTCTTTCCCTGTTGGCCCTGACCCTGTTTTCTGCCGGAGCCCTTGCCGTGACCAATACCTATCAGCTCACCAGCGAAGCCGATGTACCCAGCCTCTATCAGCAAACCCTGCCCGACTTCTGGCGCCAGCATGCGGTTGAAGGGGAGTTCAAGGGCAAGGACGGGGTGACCATCCGCTATGCCGCGCTACGGCAAGCCAAGGTCGATCGCGCCATCCTCATCGTCAATGGCCGGGTTGAGAGTTACCTCAAGTATCAGGAGCTGGCGTGGGATCTCTGGCGTCAGGGCTACAGCCTCTATCTCATCGACCATCGCGGTCAGGGGATGTCTGGCCGGATGCTGGATGACCCGCAGAAGGGATATGTCGACCAGTTCGACGATTATGTGGTCGATCTCAAGCAGTTTCACGACCAGATCATCATGACGGACCAACCTGCCAAGCTGTTCCTGCTGGCCCACTCCATGGGCGGTGCCATCTCGGCCTGCTATCTGGAGCGCTGGCCGGATGATATCAAGGCGGCCGTGCTCTCCTCCCCCATGCTGGGCATCAATCTCGGCGGTCTGCCCAAGTGGCTGGCCAAGGGATTGGCGAGCACCATAGGCACGGTCGGCGGCTGGCTTGGCGAGCCTCCCTACGGCCCCGGTCAGGGCGCCTATCAGGATCACGGCTTTGCCGACAACGAGCTGACTCACAGTCAGTCCCGCTATCAGGCGTTCCGCCAAATCTACGAACAGCACCCGCGGATCAAGCTGGGTGGCGCGACCGCGCACTGGATTTATCAGGGGATCACCGGTGCCGATGCCGCCATCGCCGATGCGGGCGCCATCAAAACCCCGCTGCTGGTGCTGCAAGCTGGCAACGACAGCGTGGTGGACAATGCCGCGCAGGATCGCTTCTGCACCATTGCCAAGTGCGAAGGGGGCAAACCGCTGCGCATCGAGGGTGCCTGGCACGAGCTGTTTATCGAATCCGATGACAAGCGCCAGCCCGCCCTGACCGCGATGGTCGACTTTTTCGCCCGCTTCTGAGCTGGCTATTTTTTGTAACCCTAAATAAATGGGGTGACAGTGTGGGCTAAGGTAAACTGCCCCTGTTTTCAATCGATGCCGAGGTAATGATGTTCAAGGTAGTTGTATCCGATCTCGATGGCACTCTGCTCAACAAGCAGCACCAGATCTCTCCCCGTACCCGGGATACCCTGCACCGCCTGGTAGAACAAGGTGTGAAATTCGTGGTCGCCACCGGCCGTCATCACGTTGACGTACGCAGCTTCCGCGATGCGCTGGGGATGGACATCTACCTCATTACTTCCAATGGCGCCGTGGTCCATGACAAACAGGACCAGCTGATTTTCAACCAGCCGCTGCCGACCGAGATCGCCGCCGAACTGATTGCCCTGGAGCGCGACCCCTCTATCCACCTCAATGTCTATCAGGGTGATGACTGGGTGGTGGAAGAGGAGCTGCCCTGGCTGCTGCAGTTCCACGACGAGTCAGGGTTCACCTACCGTCTGGTCGATGACCTGAAACAGGAACCGAAAGAGCAGATCAACAAGGTGTTCTACATCGGCGACCACGAGAAGCTGCTGAAGATCGAGGCGCACCTCAACCAGCGCTATGGCGATCAGCTCAACGTCACCTTCTCATTGCCGGACTGCCTCGAAGTGATGCACGCCGGGGTGCATAAGGGCAATGCTGTGCGAGCCGTGCTGGAGCAGAACGGGTTCGACATGTCGGAGGCGATCGCCTTCGGCGATGGCATGAACGACTTCGAGATGTTGACCATGGTGGGACGCGGCATCGTGATGGGCAACGCCCATGATCGCCTGAAAATGGCGCTGCCGGAGTATGAGCAGACCCTCACCTCTGACGAAGATGGCGTTGCCGTCTATCTGGAGAAACTGTTCGAGCTGGAGAGCGTCAGCGCCGCCTGATCCTCTTCATCCCGACATCCGATTCAGCAAAGCCTCACCATGTGAGGCTTTGTTTTTTCAGGGTCTCCAGCCAGGGATTGGGCCGCTGCCAGCTGAAGCTCTGGTTCGCTCCGCCGTAGCATTCAGCCAGCCGCAGCGGCGTGCCGGGGGTATGGCGTCTCCCAGCCACATCGAGGCAGCGGGAGACCTTGCTGTTGAACAGCCTGTCTTTCTGCCACTCCCACTGCGCCTGACCGTCACAGGGTGCCAGCATCACTTCGCTGTCGTTTTTGGCTTGCAAACAGAGATCCTGCAGGCGCAACTCACCCAGATCCCACTCGAACAGTTGATCGTCTTTTCCGCTGCAAGGTTGTGCCAACACCTTCTGTTGGGACACCGCAACGCAAAAATCACCGCTGGTCAGCAAGGGGGAGAGAGAGCGCTCCTCCTGCGGTTGTGATGCAATGGAGCCCATCATCACATCGGTGGATGGCGGCTTGATGGTACAGCCACCCAGCAGCAAGGCAGCCAGCAGGGCGGGAGAGCAAGCAAAGGAAATTTTGTTATTCATGGAAAAATGCCTGAAATGGGCCGATGACATCCGGTTGTCAGTGACTCGAGGCTGAAGCATAACCGAAAGGCAGGGCGCGCTGCCCAAATAGAGTGTAAACAGACGTAACAGGGAGAGAGTACTGGCCCAGCGGAGGCCAGAAAGCAAAAAACCCCGCAGAAGCGAGGTTTTTCTAAATGTGGTCGGTGATAAAGGATTCGAACCTTTGACCCTCTGGTCCCAA